>NZ_RZRQ01000320.1:0-6682 GCF_003997785.1 Mesorhizobium sp. M7D.F.Ca.US.004.01.2.1
GCTGCGCTATGCCGTCACCATCAATGCCCCCGACGCCGACAAGGATCTGGTCAAGAAGCTCGAAAACGCCTCGGCCCTGAAAAGTGACGAGGAGCGTCCGGTTTCCGGCTCACTCGGACTGATGGCCAAGGCACGCAGCGACCGCGAACAACTGGTCGCCGCGCTCTATGCCGACGCCCGCTACGAAGGCGTGGTCACCGTCACCATCGACGGCAAGCCGCTTGACGATTTGCCGCCGGATGCCGAATTCAAGGGGCCGCAGCCGGTTCCGGTGGCCATCGACATTGTCAGCGGGCCGAAATTCACTTTGGGCAATATTCACCTTGAGGGCGACGCAGCTGGGCTGATGAGCGCCGATTATGGCCTGATCGCCGGCGGCGACGCCGGTTCGGGCGCCGTGCTCAAGGCCGAGGCGCTGATCGTGCGGGCGCTGAAGGAGGAGGGCAGGCCGCTGGCCAAGGTGACGGACAGGCAGATCGTCGCCGACCACGCCACTTCGACGCTTGACGTGACGCTGACGGTCGCCGCCGGGCCGGTCGCCGGCTATGGCGACACCACTGTGGAAGGCACCGAGAAGGTCGATCGCGACTTCACCGAATACATGACCGGCCTCAAGCGTGGCCGGCAGTACTCGCCGCAAGAGATCAGCGACGCGCGCGACCGGCTGCTGGCGCTCGAGGTCTTCAACAGCGTGACGTTCAAGGAAGCCGACAAGCTCGATGCCGATGGCAACATTCCGATCGGCGTCCAGGTCAGCGAGCGCAAACCGCGCTATTTCGGCGTCGGCGGCACCTTCTCCAACACCGAGGGGCTGGGCCTGGAAGGCTATTGGGGCCACCGTAACCTGTTCGGGCGAGCCGAGAAGCTGCGCATCGACGGCAAGATCAGCGGCATCGGCAGCAATGATCTCAGCGAGCTCAACTACAATGCCGGCATCATGTTCGAAAAGCCCGGTGTGATCGGGCCGGCATCGAAGTTCTTCGCCAGCGTCAAGACCGTGCTCGAACATCCGGACGCCTATGACCATTTCTCGGTCAAGGGCAGCACCGGCCTGTCCTACGAACTGACCAAGAAGCAAACGGTTTCCGCCGAGGTCGCGCTCGACTATTCCCGGATCCACGACGCCTTCGGCAAGCACAAATATCTGATCGCCAGCGTTCCGCTGCAATATGTCTATGACAACAGAGACAACCGGCTGAACCCGACCAGCGGCTTCCGGGTGCTGGCCTATGCCGAGCCCAGCTACGACATTTTGAGCGGTGCTGCCTTCCTCAAGCTGAAGGGCGAGGGATCGGCCTATCAGTCGATGGATTCGGCTTCGAAGTTCGTACTGGCCGAGCGTGTCGCCATCGGTTCGATCGTCGGCACCAGCCTCGAACACGTGCCGGCCGACCGGCGCTTCTATTCCGGCGGCGGCGGTTCGGTGCGTGGCTACGCCTATCAGGGCATCGGCCCCAAGGATTTCACCGGCCAGCCGATCGGCGGTCTGTCCTTCTTCGAAACCTCGGTCGAGATGCGTATCGCCATCACCGACACGATCGGCATCGTGCCGTTCGTCGATGCCGGCACCGTGTCGACCAAATCGATCCCCGATTTCTCCGACGTCAAGGTCGGCGCCGGCGTCGGCCTGCGCTATGTCACGCCGTTCGGGCCGCTGCGCATCGACGCGGCCGTGCCGCTCAACCGCGATCCGGGCGACCCGCATTTTGGCATCTATGCCGGCATCGGGCAGGCGTTCTGAGCGATGAAGACGGTCTGGCGCATCCTTCGTATTGTCCTCTACACGCTGCTCATTGTGGTCGCGGGAGCGATCGGCGCGCTGGTTGTGCTGACCAAGACCGAGCGCGGCCGCGACAATCTCGCCGGTATCATTTCGCGGCTGGCCTCGAGCGACGACCGCAAGATCACGATCAGCGGCATAGACGGCATCTGGTCCGGGGCCCTCAGTGTCGACCATGTCGTGCTGGAGGACCGCGATGGTGCCTGGCTGGTGGCCCGCAAGGTGGCCATCGACTGGTCGCCGCTGGCGCTGCTGTCGAAGAACTTCAGTGCCGACCGCATCGCGGCCGAGCGCATAGAACTCGCCCGGTTGCCGGTGGCCAGCACGCACCCAGCGCAGAGCAGCGGCACGACGACGCTGCCGGTTTCATTCGATATCAAGCAGATCGACCTGCCCGAGATCGCACTGGGGCAAGACCTTGCCGGCAGCGGCATCGCCGAACTTGCCGCCAAGGGGATGCTGAAGGCCGATGCCGCGCCGCTGGCGGTCGAGACGACGCTCAACGTCACCCGCCATGACGGCAAGCAAGGCAATGTCGACGCCAAAATCCATTTTGCGCCGGCAGACAACAGGCTCGACCTCGACCTGAAGGCCTCGGAGCCGGCAGGCGGCATCATCGCCAATCTGCTCAAGCTGCCCGATGCGCCACCGGTCGACATAATTGTCTCGGGCACGGGACCGCTCGCCAACTGGAACGGCATCGGCACGTTCACAGTCGACGGCAAGATCGTCACCCAGCTGACGGGCCGCCATCAGTTGACCGACAAGGGAAATCACATCGAGGCCAAGGGCGACGGCGATTTCGCCCGCTTCCTGCCGGAGAATTTGAAGCCGCTGTTTGCCGGCAAGACCAGCTTCGATGTCGCGGGTACAGCAACGACCGCCGGTGGTGTCAGTGTCGACCGGGCCAACGTCGACAGCGATGCGGTGCACGGCACCGCTACCGGCATCGTCGATCCTGCCGGCGCCAGCGATCTCTCGGTCGAACTCGCCGCCAAGGGCCCACCTGTGGTGATCAGCGTCGGCAGCAAGGCGCAGCCGATCACGCTGGCGATCAACAACGCCACCGCCCGCGCCTTCGGCGACGGCAAGGCGCCGATCATCGACATCGGCGCGTCCTTCGTTTCGATCGTCGCCGGCGGCACGCGGCTGGACGATCTGGCGGCGCAGATCCATTCCGACGGTTTCGACATCCAGAACCGCGCCGGGCCGGTCACCGTCAAGCTGGAGGCGGGTGGTCTCAAGACCGACGTGGCGACGCTGGCGCCCTTGATCACCGGCAAGGTCGATGTCGCTCTGGCCGGATCGGTCAGCAAGGATGCCATTGCCATCGACCAGGGCACATTGCGCTCCGATGCGGTCAACGCCTCGCTGACAGCCACCGTGGCGCTTGCCGACCTGTCGATGCAGCTGAAGATGAACGCGGATGCCGTGGCGACGGCCTTTCCGCCGCAGATCGCCTCGGTGCTCGGCGCCCGGGTGAAATTCTCGGCCAGCGCGGCCCGCGATCCGCAGGGATCCTTCGCCGCCAATTCGATCGAGTTCACGTCCGGCACGCTCAGCGCCGCCGGCACGGCCATCATGCAAGGCACCGACATCCAGGCCGACATCAAGGGCAAACTGGGCGATGTTTCGGTTCTGTCGCCGATGGTCGGCGTGCCGGTTGCCGGCGGTATCGACTTCGCGCTGTCGGCAAGCGGCGCGATGACGGCGCCGGATTTCACGGTCTCCGCCGACAGCGACAGCCTGACCGCCTCGGGCCGCACGGTGAAGACCATCAAGCTGACGGCGAGCGGCAAGGCCGACATTGCCAGCCCCGCAGCCAATGTCTCGCTGACCGGTACCGTCAACGACCAGCCGCTCGACATCAAGGCGGCGCTGGTGACGAGCGAAGGCAAGCGTTCGATCAATGGCTTCCTGGTCTCGCTGGGCGACAACAAGGTCTCGGGCGATCTCGCGCTGGACGACAAGTACATGCCGCGCGGCACGCTGACGCTCGACGCGCCCGCCATCGATCAGCTGGCCGCACTGGCCGGCCAGGCGGTGACGGGCGACATCGACGGCACCATCCGCTTTGCCAAGGAGGGCGACGCGTCCTCCGTCGCCATCGACGCGAAGAGCACGTCGATCGCGCGCGGCGAGGTGACGGCCAAGGCCATCACCGTCAATGCGCTCATTGCCAATTATATCAAGGCGCCGGCGATCGCTGGTTCGATCAAGGCCGACAGCGTCACCTCGGGGACCACCGAAATCGGTGGCATCGGCGTCGACCTGAAGCGCGACGGCGACTGGACCAATTTCACGGGCGGCGCCACCATAGCTGGCATTCCGGCAACCGCTGCCGGCCGGGTGAAGATCGCCGACGGCACGACGAGCGTCGAGATAGCCTCGGGCGCAGCCACTGTTCGCGGCATCAAGGCAGCAATCGCTCAAGTCTCGACGCTAAGCATCGCCAAAGGCACGGCCAGCATCGAAAGACTGGCGCTCGATATCGGCGGCGGTTCGGTGACGCTGTCGGGCACTGCCGGCCAGACGCTCGACCTCGCGGCGCAATTTTCGGCACTGCCGGCGGCGCTGGCCAATGATTTCTCGCCCGGCCTCGATGCCGTGGGCACGCTTGGCGGCACGGCGCAGGTGACCGGGTCGGCGGCCGCCCCCGACGTCCGTTTCAACGCGCAGCTGGCTGGCGTCGAAACCAGTCAGACCCGCCAGGCGGGGCTCGGGGCGCTGGCCGTCGACGCGGCAGGCAGCTACACCATGGCCGGCGGCGTTGTGCTCGATCAAGCGACGCTGACCGGCGACAAGATTTCCGGCAAGGCGACCGGCACCCTCAATCCGAACGGCGCCAGCGATTTTGCGCTCGATCTCATCTCATCCGGCCCCAGCCTGCCCCTGACTGTCGGCAGCGCCGAGAGCCCGGTCAAGATCGAGATCCAGTCCTTGTCGGCAAAGGTGGCGGGCGAGAGCACGCGGGCCCGCCTGGATGTGTCTGCGATCCTACCCTCGATCACCACCAGCCCAGCGAAGGTAGACGGGCTTGCCTTGGCATTGCATTCGGATGCGTTCGATCTCAAGAACCGTGCAGGGCCGGTTTCCGGCACGGTGTCGGTGGACAAGGTCGGTCTCGACAATCCCGCGATCGCACCGCTGATCGCTGGCAAGGTCACGGCCGCACTTAGTGCCCGGCTGACAGCCGACGCGGTCGCCATCGATAGCGGCTCTCTCAAGAGTGATGCGCTGAACAGCCAGGTCGCGGGCCAGGTGTCGCTGCGTGACGGCGCTATAGACCTCAACCTAAAGGCGGATGCCCCATCATCGGCCTTGCCGGCGGCGGCGCGCGGCATGCTTGGCGAACGCGCGCAGATCAGTGCCACGCTGAAGCGCGACCCCAACGGCAGTATCGATATAGGCGGATTGAAGCTGACCTCGGGCGCGCTGACTGCCGACGGGCAGGCGAGCCTTGCTGACAACAAGGTCGCCGCCGACATCAAGGGTGTGCTGAGCGACATCTCGCTGCTGTCGAAGGATGCCAAGGGCGCCATCGCCTTTGCGCTGAACGCACAGGGGCCAGCTGCGGCGCCCGATCTGTCACTGACGGTGGACAGCGACAGGCTGCTGGTGGCATCGCGCGAGATCACCGGGCTGAAGCTGACCGCCACCGGCAAGGCTGATGCCGCCAACCCGGCGGCGAATGTGCAGCTGACCGGCAATGTCGCCGGCCAGGCGCTGCAAGGTAGCGCGGTGCTGGCGACGGCGGACGGCAAGAGCGCCATCAACGGCCTGCTGCTGTCACTGGGCAAGAACAGGATTTCCGGCGATCTGGCGCTGGATGAGAAGTTCGTTCCAGTCGGCACGATCGCGCTCGACCTGCCCGATATTGGCCCGTTGGCGGCACTGGCGCTGGAAAAGGCCGAAGGCGACGTGCGCGGCACGATTGCTTTCTCGAAGAACGGCACCGCACCGCAGGTCGCCATCAAGGCGGCGACAGCATCGATTACGCGCGGCGACCTGCAGGCGAAAGCCGTCTCTATCGATGCACTGGTCGCCAACTATCTGGCAGTACCCGTGATCTCCGGAAAGATCCGCGCCAACACCGTCACGTCGGGCGGCACCGTGATCAGCGGCATCGATGTCGATTTGACGCGTGACGGTGACTGGACCGGCTTCTCCGGCGGCGCAACCGTCAAGGGCATTCCGGCGCAGGCCGCGGGCCGGGTGAAAGTGGCCAACGGCACGACAACCATCGAGCTTGCATCCGGCCAGGCGACCGTTCAGGGCATCAAGGCAGCCATTGCCCAGGCCTCGACCGTCAGCATCGCCAATGGCACGACGACGCTGGACCGGCTGGTGCTCAACCTTGGCGGCGGCACGGCGACGGTGACCGGCAAGGTCGGCACGGCGCTCGACATCAACGCGACGCTGGCGCGGGTGCCGATGTCGCTCGCCAACAGTTTCTCGCCGGGGCTCGACGCCGCCGGCTCGATTTCGGGCACGGTCAAGGTGACGGGTGCGCCGGCGAATCCCGCCGTCGCCTTCAACATCGATGCGGCCGGGGTGCAGACATCGCAGACCCGAGGTGCTGGTGTCGGTGCGGTCAGTGTTTCCTCGTCGGGCACCTTTGCCGGCAACAAGCTGACATTCAATGCCAATGTCAGCGATGGAGCCGGCCTCGGTCTCAAGGGCGGTGGTACCGTAACGACGGCAGGCACGCCGGCGCTGGCCCTCGACTTCAATGGCGCCGTGCCCTTCGGCCTGCTCAGCCAGAAGCTTGCCGCGCAAGGCTTGTCGCTATCGGGCACGGCCAATGTCAACGTGCAGGTGCGCGGTCCCGCGACATCGCCTGTCATCGGCGGCAGCGCGAGCACCTCCGGTGCGCGCCTGGTCGATGCGCGCCCGGGCCTC
>NZ_RZRQ01000321.1:0-6681 GCF_003997785.1 Mesorhizobium sp. M7D.F.Ca.US.004.01.2.1
TCCCAGGACAGCGGCCGCCATGCAGGCGGCTGGCTGCGTGGTTTCCACCTTCGAGGCGGATGCGCTCTGCATCGCCTGCGAAGGCGGCCCGACCTGCCTGACGCGCCCGGTGCTGCGCCAATGACCACCACTGGGACCACCGTCGGCGAGGCGCTCATTTCGCTGCTCGAAGCCCATGGCGTCGACACGGTCTTCGGCATTCCCGGCGTGCATACGGTCGAACTCTACCGCGGGCTGGCGCGCTCCAAGATCCGCCATGTCACGCCGCGTCATGAACAGGGCGCCGGCTTCATGGCCGACGGCTATGCGCGCGCCAGCGGCAGGCCGGGTGTCGCCTTCGTCATCACCGGGCCGGGGCTGACCAACACCATCACCGCCATGGGACAGGCACGCGCCGATTCGGTGCCGATGCTGGTGATCTCAGGCGTCAACGCCATGCCGACGCTGGGCAAGGGGCTGGGTTTTCTGCATGAACTGCCCGACCAGCGCGGCATGATGGAGAAGGTGGCGCTGTCTTCGCAGCGCGTCACCGAGGCCAGCGAATTGTCCGGTGCCCTGGCGCAGGCCTTCGCCCTGTTTTCATCGGCCCGGCCCGGCCCGGTGCATATCGAAATCCCGACCGACGTCATGGTCAAGCCGGCGGATGGCATCGCTGCCATGCTGAGCAATGTGACGCCACCCGCGTCGGAAGGTGCTGCAATTGCCAGCGCTGCCAAACTCATCACTGCTGCGCGCCGCCCGCTGATCCTGGTCGGCGGCGGCGCCAAACGCGCCGAGGCGCCATTGCGGCGTCTGGCCGAACGGCTGGGAGCACCGGTCGTCCAGACCGCCAATGCGCGTGGCCTGCTGCATGGGCATCCGCTTTGCGTGCCGGCCAGTCCCAGCCTGAAGGCGGTGCGGGCGCTGATGGCCGACGCCGACCTGGTGATTGGCGCCGGCACCGAATTCGGCCCGACCGATTATGACGGCTACAGCGATGGCGGCTTCGTCCTGCCCGCCAATCTGATCCGCATCGATATCGGCGCCGACCAGCTTGCCCGCCGCCCGGCGACGGTTTCGATCCAGGCCGATTGCGCCGAGGCGCTCGAAGCGCTGCTTCTGGAAACTGGCCATGTCCCGACAAGCGAGGGCGGTTCGTCGCGCGCCGCTGCTACACGAAAAGCAGCCTTTGCGGAGCTCAATCCGACCCTGCAGGCGCAGGTGCGCGCGGTCGAGATGATCCGCGACGCCTTGCCGGGCGCGCTCATTGTCGGCGATTCGACGCAGCCGATCTATGCCGCCAACCTCTATTATGACCATGACCGGCCAGGCGGCTGGTTCAATGCCGCCACCGGCTTCGGCGCACTCGGCTATGGCCCGCCGGCGGCGATCGGCGCTGCCCTTGCGGTGCCCGATGCGCCGGTTGTCTGCCTGACCGGCGACGGCGGCTTCCAGTTCACGCTGCCGGAACTGGGCGCCGCGCTCGATGCCGCAGCGCCGGTCATCTTCGTCGTCTGGAACAATCGCGGCTACCGCGAGATCGAAACCTCGATGCTCGATGTCGGCGTCGAGCCCGTCGGCGTGTCGCCGGCGCCGCCGGATTTCTGCAAGCTGGCCGAGGCCTATGGCATCGGCGCCGAGCGGCTTGCCGATATCGACGCTCTGGCGGGCGCGCTGAAACGCGCGCGGGCCACCGGACTGCCGCGCGTCATCGAAATCGCGGTTGACTGAACATCGGTGGCGCGTGCTTCCCGTCCCGGCTGGCATGACCTATGGCCGACCGGTGGGCGGACGCATGCAAAGACGCGACAACTGCCATGTCGAGATTTCAATTGAGTGATGGCGCGAAAGGCGCGACGCTTCGCGTCGGCGTGGCATAGAAACGACCTAACGATAAAAAAATGACAGGAGCGTCCAAGATGACGGAAACACTTGAAGGCAAGCATATCGTCGTGACCGGCGGAACCGGTGCGCTCGGCGGTGCGGTTGTCGGCAAACTGCTGAGTGACGGCGCAATCTGCCATGTGCCCAATGCCCATGCCGCCGCCCCTACGCATTTCCCCTTCACTACGCATGATCGTGTCCAGCTGGTGCACAATGTCGATCTCTCGGACCCCGCCAAGGTCGAGGCGTTCTACAGTCAGGTTCCAGGCCTCTGGGGCTCGATCCACCTGGCCGGCGGCTTCACCGCCGCACCGGTGGAAAAGATCGAGTCGGCCTCCTTTGCCGAGATGATGGACACCAATGCGCGCACCGCCTTCCTGTGCTGCCGCGCCGCGATCCGCTCGATGCTGTCGTCGGACATCGCGGGCCGCATCGTCAACGTTACGGCGCGCGCCGGGCTCGATCCGCGGCGCGGCGCCGGCATGGTCGCCTATGCCGCCAGCAAGGCCGCGGTGGCGGCGATGACGGTGGCGATGGCCGAGGAGCTGAAGCACAAGGGCATCCTGGTCAATGCCGTGGCGCCGTCGACGCTCGACACCCCGGCAAACCGCGCCGATATGCCGGATGCCGATGCCACCAGATGGGTCAGCCTCGAAGCTGCCGCCGAGGCCATCGCCTACCTTGCCTCGCCGGCCAACCAGGCGATGAGCGGCACGCTGGTGCCGCTTTACGGCAGGGCGTAACCTTCCAACTTTTACGTCGGTCAAAGAAAAACCCCGCCGGATCGCTCCGGCGGGGTTTTGTTTTCGAGCCTATGCGAAGGGCTTCGCGGTGCGAAGGGCTTAGCTGCCCTGCTTCTTCAGCGCGGCGCCCAGGATGTCGCCCAGCGAAGCGCCGGAGTCGGTCGAGCCGTACTGAGCGACCGCTTCCTTCTCTTCGGCGATTTCCAGCGCCTTGATCGAGACCTGCAGCTTGCGGGTCTTCTTGTCGAAGGCGATGACGCGGGCGTCAACCTTCTGGCCGACGGTGAAGCGCTCGGGGCGCTGCTCGTCGCGGTCACGGCTCAGATCGGAGCGCTTGATGAAGGTCTCGATGCCGCTGTCGACCAGCCGCACTTCCAGACCGCCATCCTTGACGCCGATGACTTCGCAGGTGACGACCGCGTTCTTGCGCAGTTCGCCTGAAGTCGCCGCTTCGCCGACCGTATCCTTGGCCAGCTGCTTGATGCCGAGCGAGATGCGCTCCTTGTCGATGTCGACGTCGAGCACCTGCGCCTTGACCATGTCGCCGCGATTGTACTCTTCGATGACCTGCTCGCCCGGACGGGTCCAGTCGAGGTCGGAAAGGTGCACCATGCCGTCCACGTCGCCTTCGAGGCCGATGAACAGGCCGAACTCGGTCTTGTTCTTGACCTCGCCCTCGACCTGGCTGCCGACCGGATGGCTCGAGGCGAAAGCCTGCCACGGATTCTCGAGCGTCTGCTTGAGGCCGAGCGAGATGCGGCGCTTGGCCGGATCGACCTCGAGCACCACCACGTCGACTTCCTGGGTCGTCGACAGGATCTTGCCGGGATGCACGTTCTTCTTCGTCCACGACATTTCCGAAACGTGGATGAGACCCTCGATGCCCGGCTCCAGCTCGACGAACGCGCCGTAGTCGGTGATGTTGGTGACGGTACCCTTGATCTTCTTGCCGATCGGGAACTTGGTGCCGATCTCGGACCACGGATCGCTCTCGAGCTGCTTCATGCCGAGCGAGATGCGGTGGGTTTCCTGGTTGATGCGGATGATCTGCACCTTGACCGTCTGACCGATGTTGAGGATTTCGGTCGGATGGTTGACGCGGCGCCATGCCATGTCGGTGACATGCAGCAGGCCGTCGATGCCGCCGAGGTCGACGAACGCACCGTAATCGGTGATGTTCTTGACGACGCCTTCGACAACCTGGCCTTCTTCGAGGTTTTGCACGATTTCCGAACGCTGTTCGGCGCGGCTCTCCTCGAGCACGGTACGGCGCGACACCACGATGTTGCCGCGGCGGCGATCCATCTTGAGGATCTCGAAGGGCTGCGGGTTGTGCATCAGCGGGGAGACGTCGCGGATCGGGCGGATATCGACCTGGCTGCGCGGCAGGAAGGCCACGGCGCCGTCGAGGTCGACGGTGAAGCCGCCCTTGACCTGGTTGAAGATGACGCCTTCGACGCGCTCACCCTTGGTGAACTTCTCTTCGAGACGGACCCAGCTCTCTTCACGGCGGGCCTTCTCGCGGCTGAGCATCGCTTCGCCAAGCGCGTTCTCGATGCGCTCGACATAGACTTCGACGGTGTCACCAACCTTGAGGGTGGTGTCCTTGCCCTTGACGCCGAATTCCTTCAGCGGCACGCGGCCTTCGACCTTGAGGCCGACGTCGATGATGGCCATGTCCTTTTCAATGGCGGTGATGATGCCCTTGACGACTTGGCCTTCGCCAGAGTGACCGGCGGTAAAAGATTCTTCGAGCAGGCTCGCGAAATCATCGCGAGTGGGATTTGCAGCTGACATTGTTTCTCCTGGAGTGCCCCGCATCTAGAAGCGGGACGGGCGCCGTGGGTTAGCGTTGCGTTGGCCTGCCGGCGTTCCGGGCTACAAAAGCCCTGGGCCGCTCTTTAAGCGGCAATTCCGGCGCATGAAGAATGCTGGCAGGCTGGTTCGTGCCCGATATGGGTATTTTCTTCGCCTCCGACAACGGAAACACGAGGAAAAACCCGGATCAGGCCTTGTCTCTCTTGGCCAGCACGTCGTCGATGATCGCCATGGCTGCAAGAAACGCGGCTTCTATAGCCATTTCGCTGGTATCAAGCAAGTGCGCGTCGGCGGCCGGCTTCAAAGGTGAGTCCGCACGGCCCATGTCACGCTCGTCGCGGCGCACGATATCGGCAAGGATCTCGGCGAAATTGGCGCTGCCGCCGATGCTTTCGATCTCGGCCAGCCGCCGTCGTGCCCGCACCTCGGCGCTCGCTGTCACATAGAGTTTTATGTCGGCGTCGGGGCAGACGACGGTGCCGATGTCGCGCCCATCGAGCACCGCACCGGGCGGCGTTTTGGCAAAATCGCGCTGTTTTTCGACGAGGATGCGCCGCACTGTCGGATACACGGCGACCTTCGAGGCAGCCTCGCCGACCGCATGCGCCGACAAGACCGCCCGGTCGAGCTTTGCCAGATTGACCTGGCGGGCAGCGGTCTCGGCGGCCGAGACATTGTCGAGCGGCAGCGCGTGCTGGATCAGCGCATAGGCCACGGCACGATAAGTGAGACCGGTGTCGAGCAGGTTCAGCCGGTAATGGTCGGCAAGCCGGCGGGCGAGGGTGCCCTTGCCGGCGCCTGCCGGGCCGTCGATGGCGATGGTGAAGACGTGTGTCATGTGCAGGCCACCGGCCCCCGCGCCGTCGCTTCGCTCCAGGATGACGAAGCGAGAGATGATAGGCGCCACTTTCCCAGGGCTGCGATTGCCACGACTGTCACCCGATCTCAGCGCCCAGCCCCGTCATCAGGCCCATGAATTCCGGAAAGCTCGTTGCGATCATCGCCTGATCGTCGATGGTAACAGGCTTTTCCGTCGCCAGCCCCATGACCAGAAAGCTCATGGCGATGCGGTGGTCGAGATGGGTCTGCACGGTCGTGTCCTGGCCGTTGGGATGACCGCCAAGTCCCTTGCCGCCCGGTTTGCCGCGCACGGCAAGCGACGCCTCGCCCTCGGTGCAGTCGACGCCGTTGAGCTTCAGCCCGTTGGCGACGGCCGATAGCCGGTCGGACTCTTTCACGCGCAGTTCTTCCAGCCCCTGCATCAGCGTCTCGCCCTCGGCGAAGCTGGCTGCGACGGCGAGCACCGGGTACTCATCGATCATCGACGGCGCCCGTTCGGGCGGCACGGTGACGCCCTTCAGCTCGGAGTAACGCACGCGCAGATCGGCGACATCCTCGCCGCCGGCATTGCGCGCGTTGAGGATGTCGATCTTGCCGCCCATTTCCTGCAGCGTCAAAAGCAGGCCGGTGCGGGTCGGGTTCATCAGCACGTTCTCGATGACAATGTCAGAACCCGGCACGATCAGTGCCGCCACCAGCGGGAAGCCGGCCGAGGAGGGGTCGCCCGGCACCGCGATCGTCTGGCCGGTCAGCTTGCCCTGTCCCTCGATGAAGATGTGGCGCACGCCGCGCTCGTCGGTCTCGACCGACAGGTTGGCGCCGAAGCCCTTCAGCATCTTTTCGGTGTGGTCGCGCGTCATGACAGGTTCGATGACGGTGGTGATGCCCGGCGTGTTCAGCCCGGCGAGCAGCACCGCCGATTTCACCTGTGCCGAGGCCATCGGCACACGATAGGTGATCGGGGCGGCATGCTTTGGTCCATGCAGCGTGATCGGCATGCGGTCGCCCGGCGTCGCCTTCAGCACCTGCACGCCCATCTGGCGCAAGGGTTCGAGCACGCGGCCCATCGGCCGGCCCGACAGCGAGGCGTCGCCGATGAACGTCGTTTCCATGTCATAGGTGCCGACGAGGCCCATGGTCAGCCGCGAGCCGGTACCGGCATTGCCGAAATCGAGCGGGCCTTCCGGTTGCAGCAGCGCGCCATTGCCGGTGCCGCGGATTACCCACTCGGCGCCGCGCTTCTCTATATGCGCGCCCATTGCCTCCATGGCCGCACCCGTGCGCATCACATCCTCGCCTTCGAGCAGGCCGGTGATGCGGGTCTCGCCGGAGGCGAGGCCGCCGAACATGAAGGAACGGTGCGAGATCGACTTGTCGCCCGGCACGCGAGCGGTGCCCGAAAGGGCTGGGGATCGGC
>NZ_RZRQ01000322.1:0-6638 GCF_003997785.1 Mesorhizobium sp. M7D.F.Ca.US.004.01.2.1
GCATGGCGTTGGGCGGCGAGATCCTTCTCGCGGCTGAAGCGCTGGCCCTGGGCGTGGTCGATCGGGTGGTCGAGACCGGCAAGGCACATGACGAAGCCAAGGCCTGGGCCGAAAAGATCGCCGAGCGCGGACCGCTGGCGACGGAAGCCGCCAAGCTGATGATCGCGGTCGCCGAAGGTGAGGAAAGCGCCGCCGCCACGGAAGCGCTGGCCAGCGGCTTCATCGCCATGACCGGCGACCTCAAGGCCGGTGTCGGTGCCTTCAAGGCCAAGCAGAAGCCGGCCTTTTCGAGATCCTAGAGGAAACACATGAACGCACCCCTCAAGATTTCCATGCCGGCCGAGGCGTCCCAGGCGCCGAAGGGGTACAAGCTGCTGATCGACGGCAAGCATGTCGATGCCCGCGACGGCCGTACGATTGCGCGCCAGAGCCCCGGCCACGGCTTCACCGTTTCGCACTATGCGCAGGCCGGCGAGGCCGAAGTGGAAGCCGCAATGCAGGCCGCGCACAGGGCTTTCGAGACCGGCCCATGGCCGCGCATCAAGGCTGCCGAGCGCGCCGCGATCCTGCTCAAGGCGGCCGACCTGATCGAGGCGCGGCTGGAAGACATCGCCCGGCTCGACGCGCTGGAATCCGGCAAGCCGATCGCCCAGGCACGCGGCGAGATCGGTGGCGCCGTCGACATCTGGCGCTATGCCGCCTCGCTTGCCCGCACACTGCATGGAGAATCCTACGCCAATCTCGGCGACGCCATGCTGGGCGTCGTGCTGCGCGAACCGATCGGCG
Source organism: Mesorhizobium sp. M7D.F.Ca.US.004.01.2.1 (assembly GCF_003997785.1). Taxonomy (NCBI): domain Bacteria; kingdom Pseudomonadati; phylum Pseudomonadota; class Alphaproteobacteria; order Hyphomicrobiales; family Phyllobacteriaceae; genus Mesorhizobium; species Mesorhizobium sp. M7D.F.Ca.US.004.01.2.1. The sequence goes on from NZ_RZRQ01000322.1 coordinate 787, forward strand.
TCGTCTCGATCATCACGCCGTGGAATTTCCCGTTCCTCATCGTCAGCCAGAAACTGCCCTTCGCGCTTGCCGCCGGCTGCACGGCCGTCGTCAAGCCGAGCGAAATGACCTCAGCCTCGACCTTCGTGCTCGGCGATATCCTGATGCAGGCCGGCCTGCCCGCCGGCGTCGTCAACATCCTCGCCGGCCTTGGCGCCGATGTCGGTGCGCCGATGGTCGGCCATCCCCTGGTCGAGATGGTGTCATTCACCGGCTCCACCCGGGTCGGCAAGATGACGATGGCCTCGGCTGCGCAATCGCTGAAGAAAGTCTCGATGGAGCTTGGCGGCAAGAACGGCCAGATCGTCTTCCCCGACGCCGACCTCGAAGCGGCCGCCGACGCGGCGGTGTTCGGCGGCTTCTTCAACGCCGGCGAATGCTGCAATGCCGGCAGCAGGCTGATCGTACATGAGGCGATCGCCGACGATTTTCTCAGCGCCGTCAAGGCGCTCACCGCCAGGGTCACGGTCGGCGATCCGCTCGATGACCGAACCAAGGTTGGCGCGATGATCTCATCCGACCACCTGGCCAAGGTGGCAGATTACGTGGCGTCAGCCGCGACCGAGGGCAGCAGCGTCTACAGCGGCGGCAAGCAGCTGGCCTCCAATGCCGGCCAATACCTCGATCCCACCATCATCCGCGGCGTCACCGAGGATATGGCCATAGCGCGCGAGGAAGTATTCGGCCCGGTGCTCTCGGTGTTGACTTTTGAATCGATTGAAAAGGCGTTGCACATCGCCAACAACACGCCCTATGGTTTGTCGGCGGGCGTGTGGAGCGCCAGCATCGACACTTGCATGTCGGTGGCGCGTGGGGTGCGTTCGGGGACCGTCTGGGTGAACACATTCATGGAAGGTTATCCCGAGCTGCCTTTCGGAGGCTACAAGCAGTCCGGTCTCGGACGCGAACTCGGCAAGCGTGCCGTCGAGGATTATACCGAGGAAAAGACAATCCAGTTTCATCGCGGCCAGCGCACCGGATGGTGGGTCGGCTGAGTTGAGAAGAACCCGGCGGGCATCCGCCGGTCGTGTAGATGCAACAAGGGAGGAAGTACATGTTGCGCAAACTGCTTATCGGAACGGCGCTCGCATCGGGTCTGGCTTTCGCGGCCCATGCCGAGGACGTCAAGGAAGTCCAGATGCTGCATTGGTGGACGTCAGGCGGCGAAGCGGCTGCTCTCAACGTCCTCAAGGGTGATCTGGCCAAGGAAGGCTACGCCTGGAAAGACGTGCCGGTCGCCGGCGGTGGCGGCGACGCTGCCATGACCGCGCTGAAGGCGATGGTTGCCGCTGGCAACTATCCGACCGCCTCGCAGATGCTCGGCTACACCGTGCTCGACTATGCCGCCGCCGGCGTCATGGGCGACCTGACCGAGACGGCGAAGAAGGAAGGCTGGGACAAGTCCGTTCCGGCAGCCCTGCAGAAGTTCTCTGTCTATGAAGGCAAGTGGGTCGCGGCTCCGGTCAACGTCCACTCGGTCAACTGGCTGTGGATCAACAAGGCCGTCATGGACAAGATCGGCGGCACCGAGCCGAAGACCTTCGACGACTTCGTGGCCCTGCTCGACAAGGCCAAGGCGGCAGGCGTGATCCCGCTCGCTCTCGGTGGCCAGAACTGGCAGGAAGCCACCATGTTCGACTCGGTCGTGCTGTCGACTGGCGGACCTGAGTTCTACAAGAAGGCCTTCAACGACCTCGACGACGCTTCGCTCAAATCCGACACGATGAAGAAGTCGTTCGACAACCTGGCCAAGCTCGTCACCTATGTCGACCCGAACTTCTCGGGCCGCGACTGGAACCTTGCCACCGCCATGGTCATCAAGGGCGATGCCTTGGTGCAGGTCATGGGCGACTGGGCCAAGGGTGAGTTCCACGCCGCCAAGAAAACCCCGGGCACGGACTTCCTGTGCTATCGCTTCCCGGGCACCGACGGCTCGGTGATCTACAACTCCGACATGTTCGGCATGTTCAACGTTCCGGACGACCGCAAGGCCGCCCAGGTCGCGTTGGCCACCGCCACCCTGTCGAAGAGCTTCCAGTCGGCCTTCAACGTCGTCAAGGGTTCGGTTCCGGCTCGTACCGACGTTCCGGACACCGACTTCGACGCTTGCGGCAAGAAGGGCATCGCCGACCTGAAGGCAGCCAATGACGGCGGCACGCTGTTCGGCTCGCTGGCCCAGGGTTATGGCGCGCCTCCGGCGGTCGCCAATGCCTACAAGGATGTCGTCTCCAAGTTCGTCCATGGTCAGATCAAGACCTCGGACGAGGCCGTGACCGAGCTGGTCAAGGCGATCGACGACGCCAAGTAAGCGCCACACACCCAAAACGCCTTCCCCGCTCCGGCGGGGAAGGCCCAAATCCGCGAACTAATATCCGCGAACCTGGTTGGCCTCGCGTCGACGGGAGGAGCCCCATGAGCACGGTAGCGACAAGCCAGATCAAGCTGACGCCGGAGCGGCACCGCGCCTCGGTGCGCTCGCGCTTGCAGGACGCCCTGCCGAAGATCGTTCTGGCGCCGAGCTTCGCCATCACCATCGTCTTCGTCTACGGCTTCATCCTGTGGACGATCTATCTATCCTTCACCAATTCCAAGACCTTCCCGTCCTATGTCATCACCGGCTCGCGCGCCTATCAGCGGCTGTGGGGCTGGACCTTCGACACCGACCCGCCGTCAAGCTGGTACACGTCGATCACCAATATGGGCATTTTCGGTTTCCTCTACATCTTCATCTGCCTGGCGCTCGGCCTGTTCCTGGCCATCCTGCTCGACCAGAAGATCCGCGGCGAAGGCGTGCTGAGGCCGATCTACCTCTACCCGATGGCGCTGTCCTTCATCGTCACCGGCGTCGCCTGGAAATGGTTCCTCGATCCCGGCCTCGGCCTCGAGCAGACCTTGCATCAATGGGGCTGGACGAGCTTCCATTTCGACTGGATCAAGAACAAGGATTTCGTCATCTACACGGTGGTCATCGCCGGCGTCTGGCAGGCTTCCGGCTTCATCATGGCGATGTTCCTGGCCGGCCTGCGCGGCATCGACGGCGAGATCATGAAGGCGGCGCAGATCGATGGCGCCACCACCTTCCAGCTCTATCGCCGCATCGTCATCCCGCTGCTGCGGCCGATCTTCCTGTCGGCCTTCATCGTGCTCGCGCACCTCGCCATCAAATCCTACGATCTGGTCGTGGCGCTGACCAGCGGCGGGCCGGGCGGCTCGGCCTGGCTACCGTCCAACTTCATGTATGAATACACGTTCAAGCGCAACGAGATGGCCGTCGGCTCGGCAAGTGCGGTGATCATGCTGATGACCATCGTCGCCATCATCGTGCCCTATCTCTATTCGGAACTGCGGGAGAAGCCGCGATGAGCGCTGTCACCACTCCCGCCCGCCAGGCCTCTGGCGGCGTCAACGTCAAGATCATCAACCGCATCGTTATCTATGGGCTGCTGGCGCTGTTTGCGCTGTTCTACCTGATGCCGCTGTTCGTCATGCTGGTGACCTCGTTCAAGACCATGGACGAGATCCAGAACGGCAACATGCTGGCATTGCCCAAGGCGCCGACCTTCGACCCATGGCTGAAGGCCTGGGGCGAGACCTGCGTCGGTCTCACCTGCGCCGGCATCAAGGGTTATTTCTGGAACTCCATCAAGATGGTGGTTCCAGCCGTGCTGATCTCGACGATGCTCGGGGCGCTGAACGGCTACGTGTTGACCAAATGGCGCTTCCGCGGCGCAACGCTGGTGTTCGGGCTGATGCTGTTCGCCTGCTTCATCCCGTTCCAGTCGGTGCTGCTGCCGATGGCGACCATCCTCGGCAGCTTGGGCCGCTTCGGCGTCACGCTGCAGAACTCGGTTGGAACGAGCTTTGGCCTCGGCAACCCGACGGTCAACCTCGTCTTCGTTCATGTCGTCTACGGCATCGGCTTCACCACGCTGTTCTTCCGCAATTACTACGAGGCGTTCCCGACCGAACTGGTCAAGGCGGCGCAGGTCGACGGCGCCTCCTTCTTCCAGATCTTCCGCCGCATCATGCTGCCGAATTCGATGCCGATCTTCGTCGTCACCGTCATCTACCAGTTCACCAACATCTGGAACGACTTCCTGTTCGCCTCGGCTTACGCCGGCACCGGCGACGCGATGCCGATGACGGTGGCGCTCAATAACGTCGTCAACACCTCGACCGGCGTCGTCGAATACAACGTCAACATGGCCGCCGCGATGATCGCGGCACTGCCCACCCTTCTCGTCTACGTGCTCGCCGGCCGCTACTTCGTGCGCGGTCTCATGGCTGGCGCCGTCAAAGGATAATCTGATGGCTTTTCTGGAAATTGATGGTCTGAGAAAGCGCTTCGGCCAGGTCGAGATCCTGAAAGGGATCGATGTCGAACTCGAGAAAGGCGGCTTCCTGGTGCTGGTCGGCCCATCCGGCTGCGGCAAGTCGACCTTGCTCAACACCATCGCCGGACTGGAGACGATCACCTCGGGCGAAATCCGCGTCGACGGCCGCGCCATCAACGATCTGCATCCCTCCAAGCGAGACATCGCCATGGTGTTCCAGAGCTATGCGCTCTACCCGAACATGACGGTGGCCGGAAACATCTCCTTTGGCATGGAGATGCGCGGCGTGCCGGCGGCGGAGCGCCAGAAGGCAATCGACAAGGTGGCCAAGGTGCTGCAGATCGGTCACCTGCTGCAGCGCAAGCCGAGCCAGCTTTCCGGCGGCCAGCGCCAGCGCGTCGCCATGGGTCGGGCGCTGGTGCGCGACCCCAAACTGTTCCTGTTCGACGAGCCGCTCTCCAACCTCGATGCCAAGCTGCGCGTCGACATGCGCATCGAGATCAAGCGCCTGCACGCCACCACCGGCACCACCATCGTCTATGTCACCCACGACCAGATCGAGGCGATGACGCTGGCGACCAAGATCGCCGTCATGCGCGACGGCGAGGTGCAGCAGTTCGGCACCCCGGCCGAAATCTACAACAACCCGACCAATCTCTTCGTCGCCGACTTCATGGGCTCGCCGGCGATGAACCTGATCCCGGCGACGATCGGCACCAACGGCAACGCGCTGTCCGTCGTGCTGCAGCGCGAGGCGCGCGAGCCGATCAATCTGCCGATGGCCAATGCCCCGGCGGGCCTGTCGGCATTCCAGGGCAAGCCGATCATCTTCGGCGTCCGCCCTGAAGCGCTGACCGATCCGGAAGGTGCCGAGCGCAACGCGTCGAACATCGCCACCGCCGACTGCCACATCGAGGTCGTCGAACCGGCAGGCTCGGACACCTTCGCCGTCACCAATCTCGGCGGCAAGGGCGTGGTGGCGCGGCTGCGCGCCGACGCCAACATCCAGCCGGGCACCAGCACGCCACTCGCCTTCAATCTGACCAAGGCGGTGTTCTTCGATCCGGCGACCGAAAACCGCATTCGCTGACGGCTATGACAAATCCGGACATCGTCATCATCGGCTCCGGCATTGGCGGCGCCACGATCGCCTCCGGCCTTGCCGGCAGCGGCGCCTCGATCCTGATGCTGGAACGAGGCGAGCCGCTGCCGGCGACGCCGCACGCACGCGACACGCGCTCGATCTTCGTCGACGGCCATTATCGGCCGAAGGAGATGTGGCGCGAGGCCGGCGGTGCCGCCTTCAATCCCGGCAATTACTACTATGTCGGCGGGAATTCGAAATTCTACGGCGCGGTGCTGATCCGCTACCGCAAAGAGGACTTTGCGGCCATGGAGCATTTCGGCGGCGTCTCGCCGGCCTGGCCGTTTTCCTATGAGGAATTCGAGCCCTGGTATTCCAGAGCCGAACAGCTGTTT
>NZ_RZRQ01000323.1:0-6625 GCF_003997785.1 Mesorhizobium sp. M7D.F.Ca.US.004.01.2.1
GTCTTACCTGTGCAAAGCAGCGGTCCTGAAAGCAAAAAAGCGGGGACGAGCCCCGCTTTCCTATTTCCGGCAGTCGCTGGAAATAAGCCGCTTTCGAGAGCTGCCAGTACATCCGTGGTCAGCGTTCATCGAATTCGGCCGGATCAGATCAATTGCAAATTGGCGGCCGACTCGCGGCCCTTGGTGTCACGCTCCAACTCGAACTGCAGCTTCTGACCTTCGGCAAGTCCGGGGAAGCCGGCGCGCTCCAGTGCGCTGACATGGACGAAAACGTCCTTGCCGCCATCGGTCGGCTGAATGAAGCCGAAGCCCTTCTGGCCATTGTAGAACTTAACGGTTCCGGTGTTCATGTGGATCTTTCGAAGAATGAGACATGGCCGCGGAGCGAATATGCCGCGCGCCCGGTATCGAAGATTTGGAATGAGATTGGCGGGTCGAGAACCTCTGACGCCGCGATATGCCAATTCTGGCCCAAAGCCATCCTGTCTATATAGGCTGATGGGGCCGATTGTTCAAGAAGATTCATGAAAAACTCGGACGGCGGCAAAAAAATAGATCGCTGTAATTATTTGAAAAATCCTGATATGGCTCAGTGGCTTTCAAAAAATTGCTTAAATTTACGCTGGGCCGATTTTCCCGGCACTTGATTTTATTTATTCCTGGAAGGAAAAAGCCATGGTTTCCGTCAGAACTCCGAGAGGCATGACCGTAGCGATCAACCCGATCATCAAGCCAACCATCATACACGCCCTTGCCGCCGGCCCGAACGGCAAGCCGATGATCGTCAAGTCGGCGCGGCTGACCATCAGAAGCGATGAGGCGGCAAGGCGAACGATCGCCGATACCGATGGCACCGTGAGGCGGGCCAGACAGGTCGCAGAGACCAACCGCCTGATTTGAACGCTTTCGCGGCGACGGAAAGGGCGGGGAACCACGCGAAGACTTGAACCTGGCGCGCCAATGGCCTAGATCGCGGCAGGCGGACAAACACGGCAGGTTTCCCATTAACAGAGATCAGAGACGAGCAGCGGGTGCGGGAGCCAGGTCTGGCGCGGGAGGACAGCCGCCGCTAGGCCTCGACCAGTATGTGCAGCAGGCGCTGCAACTGCATCAGGCCGGGCGCCGGCAAGAGGCCGAGACGATCTACCGGCAGGTGCTGGCGCGTCAGCCCAAGCACGCGGCCGCTGCACATTTCCTGGGACTGCTGCTGCACCAGACCGGGCGTAGCGAAGAAGGGCTGGATCTCATCGAACGGTCGGTGAGCATGCAGCCGACCAATCCCGATTTCCTCAACAATTTCGGTACGGTGATGCGCGACCTCGGCCGCCCTACAGCGGCCATCGATTTCTTCCGCGGCGCCGTGGATCTGCGGCCGGACCAGCTCGCGGCGCGCGACAATCTCGGCTCGTCGCTGAAGCAGGTCGGCCAGTTCGAGGAGGCCGAAGAGATTTATCGCGGCACGGTTGCTCGCAACCCATTTCATGTGCGCGCCCGCATCGGGCTTGCCGAAACCCTGCAGGAAGCCGGGCGGTTGGACGAGGCGCTGGCTGCCTTCCGCGAAGCGCTGGCGATACGCCCCAAGGATGCCGACCTGCTGCACGGGCTCGGCGTCGGGTTGATGGAAAAGGGCAAGCTCGACGAGGCGGCGGATCTGTTCCGGCAGGCGTTGGCGATCAACCCCGCCATGGCCACAGCCTGGCTGATGCTGACGCAGGTCAAGCGCCAGAAGGAGCGCGACAGCGAATTGACCGGGATGGAGGCTCAGCATGCCAAGGCGCCGCAGGACAGCCTGTCGCGCATGCAGTTGTCCTTCGGTCTCGGCAAGGCCAATGACGATCTCAGGGATTATGGCCGGGCCTTCGACTATTTCGCCGAGGGCAATGCAATCCGCCGCAAGGGCATCGATTACGACAAGGCCAAGACGCGGGCCGAGTTCGAGGCGATGAAGGCAACCTTCGATGCCGGCTTCTTCGAGAAACACAAGCCCAGCTCAATCGGCGACGATACGCCTATCTTCGTCGTCGGCATGCCGCGTTCGGGCACGACGCTGGTCGAGCAGATCATTGCCAGCCATCCGCAGGTCTATGGCGCAGGCGAGCTCAGCCTCTTGAAGAAGGCGGTCGGCAAGCAGTTCCCGGCGACCATGCCGGGTGGCTTCCCTTGGGGCGTATCGGATACCGGCGATTCGGATTTTGCCGAGGCAGGCCAAGCCTATCTCGACATGCTGCATGCCCGCTATCCGAACATGCGCCACGTCACCGACAAAATGCCGGGCAACTTCCTGCTTGTCGGCTTCATCCACATGATGATGCCGAAGGCCAGGATCATCCACTGCACGCGCGATGCGGCGGCGACCTGCCTGTCGATCTACAAGGTGCATTTCCGCGGCGACAGCCACCGTTACGGCTACGATCTCGGCGAACTCGCCGACTTCCACAATCTGTACACCGACATCATGGCGCATTGGCACACGGTGCTGCCAGGCGTCGTGCACGATGTGCGCTATGAGGATTTCGTCGCCGACCAGGAAGGCCAGACGCGGGCGCTGATCGCCCATCTCGGCCTGCCCTGGGACGATGCGGCGCTGTCGTTCCACCAGACCGACCGGCCGGTGCGCACCGCATCCGCCGCGCAGGTGCGCCAGCCGATGTATCAGGGCTCGGTCGATCTGTGGAAGCGCTATGGAGACCGGCTGAAGCCACTGCTGGACAAGCTGGATTAGCACCCTTGCTGCAGTTTAGCCGAAGTCCCCAAGCTTCGTCATCCACGGGCGGAGCAGCCGCGAAGCGGCGTCGCGGGGACCCGAGGATCCATTCCCTGACTTCGATCGAAGGATGCAACGGGGCAGAATTCGTCACCGTTGCAACGCCTTTGGGTCACGGCATGGATCCTATGGTCTGCGCCGCGTCGCTTCGCTCCTTGCTCCGCCATAGGATGACGAAGCGGTGGGGGCTCAGTTGCTCAAAGCTCCATGAATGGCTTGAAGCCGCCGAAGATCATGCGCTTGCCGTCGAACGGCATAGGGCCCCAATCGGGTGTCAAGCGCGGGTCGGCCATCACCTTGGCCATGACGGCATCGCGGTTCTCCCGCGATTCATAGACGGCCCAGGAGAAGACGACGATCTCGTCGTCTTTTGCCTGCACGGCACGCGGAAACGAGGTCAACTCGCCATAGGGCACGTCGTCGCCGATACATTCGACATAGGCGAGCGCGCCGTGTTCCATCCATATAGGGCCTGTGAGGTTGGCCAGCCTCTTGTAGTCATCGAGATTTGCCTTGGGCACGGCAAGCACGAAGCCATCGACATAGGACATTGTGGGTTTCCTCCTGGAAGTTCACAGGGCCTCACCGACGCCAGCTGGTGAGGGACTTCGCCATTGGCGATAGATCAGGCTTTCTTCGCCGGCGCGTTCATCGCCCACTCGACGCCGAACGGGTCGCGCATATTGCCCCACTGGTCACCCCAGAACATGACCTGGAGTGGCACGGCGACTTCGCAGCCGGCATCGACGGCGCGCTTCCACCAGGCATCGATTTCATCGGCGCCGAGATGGAGCTGCATGGTGTAGCCCTGCGGCTTGACGGCGGGCATCCCGTTTTCGGGATAGAAATCGGAGAGCATCAGCGTCGAGCCGTTGATGTGGAGATGGATGTGCATGGTGCGGCCTTTTTCGTCCGCCGGATAGGCAAAGACCTGCTCGGCGCCAAAGGCCTTCTTGTAGAATTCAGCGGCCTTGAAGGCGCCGTCAATTTGCAGGTAAGGGGTCAATCCGCCGAGCACTTTGGCTGCGGGCTGAACGGGGATCTGATCAGTCATGTCTTGCTCCTCTTTGGGTTTGGCCTTGCCAGTCATAGGACGCATGAGGTGACGGCGATCCTACATGGTCGCGAAATTTTTTGGTGACCGGCCCTGGATAGGCCGGGCAGCCGGCGGGCTTGAACGAGAGGCGTGAAACGAACTTGCGTCGGTGGCCCCCAATCAGAGCGCTGACCAGCAGCGTAGCGGCCGGCATCGATGGCCTGGTTCCGCGGCTGCATGGGTCAGGGAGCCCTGCAGATCCGGGGGCCATTTTGCGCGTCGGTAACGATTTCCGGCCAGCCGATGTCCTTGCGCAATTCGATCGGCAGCGAAAGCAGGGCGCGCTCGCTGCGATGGCGGGCGCGCGCTTGCATGTAACGGGTGGTGATGCGGCCTATGGATGACAGGGTGAACATGATGCTTTGTCCTCGGTTGAAGCCGGCATCATCGTGTCGGCATCCCAAGGACGGGGCGGGCTGAGGCTATCCGACAGACCGTCGGAAAATTTTTGCGGGCAGCGTTTGATTCTATTCAGGCGCCGCCGAACGGCGCCTACGCAACCTTGAGCGTCGGGATAGCTGAAACATCAACTTCACGCTCTGCGTGCCAGGTATCGAAAGCCGCCTGCATTCGAAGCCAGATCGCGGCGCCGTCGCCGAACAGCTTTCCGAGGCGAGCGGCCACAGCCGGCGAAACCGGCTTCTTTTCGCGGATGATGTCATAGAGCTGCTGCCGGGAGATCCCGAGCAGATTTGCAATTTCCACCTTGGTCTTTCCGGTTGCCGGGATAATGTCCTCAAGCAGCGCTCCCGGGTGGGAGGGACAACGCTCGATAGGACGCGTCGGCTCGTGCACGGTCATAAGTCGAACTTCTCCAATCTGGCCGCCTCAGTGATATGCTCGAAATCGACGCGGACCTGTAAGTAAATAGCTTACAGGCGTAGCGCCTTAAAAAGCGAACCGAGAACCCGAGTTCTGTCGTTCCGTCGCCATCAACCCGCCGCTTCGGCCACCGACCGGAAGAAATCCTCCGGGTCCTCGACTTCGATCAGCCGCCGCTTGTCGATCAGCCAGAAGCGGTTGCCGATGGCGCGAATGAAGGAGCGGTCGTGCGAGGCGAGCACGCAGCTTGCCTGATGCGCCAGCAGTTCGGCTTCCAGCGCTTCCTGGCCGTCAATGTCGAGATGGTTGGTCGGCTCGTCGAGCAGATAGAAGTTGGGATTGGCGAGCCTGAGCGCCAGCATCATCAGCCGCGCCTTCTGGCCTCCGGACAGCACGCCGATCTTCCGCTCCTGCATGTCGATGCCGACACCGGCACCGGCCAGCAGCGAGCGGGCGCGCTGCTCGCCGACATCGTAGCGTCCAGAGACCACCGCCAGCGGCGTGTCGTCGCCGCCAATGCCGGACAGCGCCTGGTCGCTATAGCCGAGCACCGTCGACGGCGTCACCTTCACATTCTGCACCGTGTCCGGCTCGACAATGGCATTGCGGATCAGGGTGACGAAGCGGGACTTGCCGACGCCGTTGCGGCCGAGCAGGACGATGCGATCGCCCTGGCAGATGTGGCGCTTGCCGGTCCTGAACAACAGCGTGCCGTCGGGTATTTCGACAGCCGCGTCGTCGAGCGTGATCAACACCTTGGCGTGGGTGCCGCGATTGGCCAGTTTTATGGCACCCGCCGACTTTTCGCGGTGCGCCGGTGCGGCCGCTTCTTCCAGTCGCTCCGCGCGCTGGTTGAGCTGCTTGGTCTTGACCGTCAGCAGATCGCTGCCTGAATTGATGCCGATGTTGTTGAGCTTGGCCGCCTGCCGGCGCAATTGCTGCGCCACCTTCATGTCGCGCTGGAACTTGCGCTCCGTCGAGGCATCGACGTCGTCGAGCGCCTGCCTGGCGCGGGAGTAGGGCAAGGCAAACACCGGCGACTGCTCCGGGCGCAGGAACAGCGTCCGGTTGGTGGTGGCGTCGAGAAAGGCGCGGTCGTGGCTGGCGATGACGACGGGCACCTCGCGCGGCAGCGTGTTCAGCCAGGTCTCAAGCTGGCTGATGCGGGCAAGATCGAGATGGTTGGTCGGCTCGTCGAGCAGCAGCACGTCCGGATCGGTGACCCAGACGCGGGCGATCAGCGCCAGCCTTTGCCAGCCGCCGCTCAGCGCCTGCATTGGCCGTTCGCGCATCGGCTCCGGCACATCGAGCGAATCGAGAACCACGTCGACACGCCACAACTCGCTTTCGGCCTGCTCGGCCGGCAAGGCATCCGCCACCACCTGGTGGAACGTACGGCTGAGAAGAGCCGGGGCAACGGATTGTTCTACATGGCCGACGCGCAGGCCGCGCGTGCGGGTGATGTCGCCGGAGGTCGGCTCCATCTCGCCGGTCAGGCATTTGAGCAAGGTCGACTTGCCACGGCCATTGGCGGCAACGATGCCGAGCCGGTCGCCGCTGCCGATGGTGAGGTCGAGATTGGAAAACAGCGGCGCACTCATGGTGACGCCGAGAGATTTGAGGCTGATCAAGGCCATTTTGATTTCTCTGGTCTGTCCGGAGGAAAAGTCCGGTTCAATGCACTTTGACGGTGCGCAGGCTGGCCATCAGGCTCGGCGTTGCAACACCACGAAGGGCAGACCAAAAAATCGAAGCGGGAAAAAACCCGGACCGTCCCTGGTCAGCCCTGCAAGCAAGCTCGCAGGGCAGAAATCGGGCCACGCTGACGATGGTGACGAAAAAACGTAAACACGTGAGCCCTCCTTTCAAGACAAGACGTTGAGTGTGCGGAGTGGTTACACCAGAGGCGGGGGTGGTGGCAAGTGGGCGGTCCAGGAGGGAGC
>NZ_RZRQ01000324.1:0-6607 GCF_003997785.1 Mesorhizobium sp. M7D.F.Ca.US.004.01.2.1
GGATAGGGCTGATATTTGCGGGCCGCGTCGGGCATGCCCCGGGCTGCATCCTTGCCGGCTACCGCGGCATCGGAGCGGGTCTCTTCTCGTGCGTTCATCGTCGTTTCTCCCGGCGGCTCATGGGTCCACCTTCAGGTGGATTGATGGCGAGCGGCGCCTTTACCAGAATTTCGTTCGCGTGATGTGACTTGGCAAGGAGCATGCGCTTGCGCGGCGGTTCGACCGCCGGGCGCTCCTTCAGCGAACCCGGCGATCGCCGATAAGGCCGAGAAGAAGCAGGGTCGAAGCCAGCGCGCGCACGGTCTCGCCGGAAAAACCGGTCGGACGGGAAGCGTTGGTGGCGCGCGTGTTCATGGCGGTTCTCATACAGGAGCGGCTTGTGAGAGGCAAGTGAGGCCACAGGGCGGGCCGTGATCCGTCGGATATTATCCGAACGTGGGTGCTCTTCCCCAGGCGCTGCAAATGCGCCAGACTTGGGCATCGACGGGGTTGCGATGTCCCGTCGCCGGGAGGGAGTCGTCCATGAATTTCGTGTTCTTCTCGCCGCATTTTCCCGCCAATGGCGCGGATTTCTGCGATCGTTTGAAGAAGGCCGGGGCCAGGGTGCTGGGTATCGGCGACGCACCCTATGAGGCGCTCGACGCCAAGCTGAAAGCAGCCCTTTCGGAATATTATCGCGTCGCCGACATGGAGGACTACGATCCGGTGTTCCGGGCGATGGGGCATTTCATCCACAAATGGGGCCGCATCGACCGCTTTGAATCGCTCAACGAGCACTGGCTGGAGCTGGAAGCCAACATCCGCACCGACTTCAACATCTACGGCACCAAGCTCGATTTCGTGAAGAATCTGAAGCGCAAGAGCCGCATGCGCGCCTTCTTCCGCAAGAGCGGCGTCGACACCATCGCACAGCGCAAATGCTCCGACCGCGCCGGGGCCATGACCTTCATCCGCCGCGTCGGCTATCCCGTCGTGGTCAAGCCCGACAGCGGTTCGGGCGCCTCGAATACTTTCAAGATCTCCAACGCCACAGAGCTGGACCAGTTCTTCCGGGACAAGCCCGAGGACGTGACCTTCGTCATGGAGCAGTTCATCGAGGGGCTGGTGGTGACCTTTGATGGGCTGGTCAACCGCGACGGCGAGGTGGTGCTGGCGGCCAGCCACCGCTACGACCAGAGCGTCATGGAGGTGGTCAACAAGGACCGCCACATGAGCTACACCTGCTTTCCCAGGATCAGCCCGGCGGTCGAGGAGGCCGGCCGCAAGATCCTGAAAGCGTTCGACGTGCGCGAGCGCTTCTTCCACATCGAATTGTTCGAGACCAAGGACGACCGCGTCATCGCGCTGGAAGTCAACATGCGCCCGCCAGGCGCCTGGATGACCGATGCCATTAACTACACGTTCGACATCGACGTCTACGCGGCATGGGCCGACATGGTGGTCAGGGATGCCGCCGGCGGCCCCTACGAGGGCAAATATTTCACCGCCTATGCCAGCCGCAAGCGGCGCCTCCACTATTTGCACAGCCATGAGGACGTGCTAGCGGCGCACCGCGACAAGATCGTCCACCATCAGGCCATCGAAGAGGTTTTCAGCCGCGCCATGGGAAATTACGCCTACCAGATGCGCTCGAAGGACGAAGCAGCGCTGCGCGAGGCGGTCGCCTATATCCACGCGGAAAAGGCGTGAGGCGATGGACATTTCCTATCACAAGAGTTTCTCGGGCAAGCTCGGCCGCGACATGGAATACAAGCGCTACGGCCATGCCGGCCGGCCGGTGGTGGTGTTCCCGACCTCGCAGGGGCGGTTCTACCAGTTCGAAGATTCCGGCGGGGTGGGCGCACTCGCCGAATTCATCGACACCGGCCGCATCCAGTTGTTCACGGTCGACGGCGTCGATTCGGAATCCTTCTTCGACAAGCATGCCGACGCCGCCCATCGCATCGCCCGTCACGAGGCCTATTTCCGCTATGTGCGCGAGGAGGCGCTGCCGGAGTTCCTGTCCACGGCAGCAGCAGCCAATGGCGGGCGCCAGCTAAAGCCGTTGTTCTCGGGCTGCTCGATGGGCGGCTACCACTCGTCGAATTTCGTCTTCCGCTTTCCCGAACTCGCCTGCGGCGTCATCGCGCTATCGGGCGTCTATTCGGCCCGCGACTTTTTCGGCAAGGCGCTTGAAGGCGACATTTTCTACAACTCGCCGCTCGACTATCTGCCCGGCATCGTGGACCCCAAACTGCTGGCCCGGCTGAAGGCGCTCAGGCTGATCTTCTGCTGCGGGCAGGGCGCCTGGGAGGAGCGGATGCTGGTCGAGACGCGAAAACTGGAACAGATCCTGCGTGACAAGTCCATTCCCGCCTGGGTCGATTATTGGGGCGGCGACGTCAGCCACGACTGGCCGTGGTGGCACAAGCAACTGGTCTATTTCTTCGGCCGCTGGCTGGATGAGGATCTGATGCTCAGGCTAGACTGAGGTGCATTGATATTCAGGTGAGGCTGGCCTGCAAATGGCTGATACCTGCGCTTCCGGTGCTCACGTACTCAAGTACGCTCCGCTCCGGTTCTCGGTATCAACCATTTTCGACTCAGCCTGACCTGAATCTCAACGCACCTTGGGGCACAGAGGAATGACCACACCCAACCCGATCCGCCATTTTGTCGAGGCCACCAACGCCGGCGACACGCAAGCCTTTCTCGACACGTTTACCGCCGACGCATCCCTGACCGACTGGGGACGGTCCTTCCACGGCCGCGAGCAGATCGCGCGCTGGAACCAGTCGGACAATATCGGCGTGAAATCCCAGCTTCGCATCGTCCGCATCACGTCTGCGGAAGGCAGCTACCGCGTCCGTATCGCCGTCACAGGCAACGGCTTCAACGGGGAGGGCGACATGAGCTTCACGCTGGACGGCGATCGCATAGCGAGTCTCGTCATCGCCTGACTATCCTTCCTGGCATGCCGGCAGAGCATTGGCCTCATGTTCCGAAGCCGCTCCGCGACGCAGGCCAAGGAAGACGACGATGGCGGTCATGACGGTGATTGCCGCCAACACGATCAGCAGCCTGTCGAACGCCGTCTCGTAGGCCTGGACAAGAACAGCGGCTCCGGCTTGCGGCAAATGTTGCGCCGTTGCACCGAGATTGCCGGTCACCAGCAACTGCGCTGCAGCCGTTGAAGATGTCATTCCCTGTGCGGCAAGCTGCGTGGCGGTGAAGCCCGACAGGGTCGCCATGACGATCGCGAGCGCCACGCCCTCGCACGCGACGCGGGTGGTGTTGAAGATGCCGACCGCCATGCCGGCGCGCTCCCTCGGCACGACGCTGACGGCAAGCCCGTCCATCAATCCCCAGGGCAGGGCGATGCCGACGCCGATCAGCATCAGCGGCGCCACCAGCGCACTGTCGACCGGCGGTGTCAGGCTTAGCCAGACAAGCCCGGCGGCGGTGATGAGAAGGCCGACGCCGCAGATCGTGGCCGGCGCGATCCAGCGCGCCAACTGGCCGGCGAGCATCGGCAGGATCAGCAGTGGGACCGAGAGGCAGATCATCAATTGCCCAGCCTTGATCTCGTTCATGCCCTCGATGCCAATGAAACGGATCGGCAACAGCACGAGCAGGACGACGAAGCCATAGGCGGGTGCCGCCGCCAGGAACTGGACGCCGACGAAGCGGGGATATGCAAACAGCGTGAGATCGAGCATCGGCCTCCGTGCGCGCCGCTCAACGACGACGAAAGCAACAAAGAAGAGGGCGGCCGTGCCGAGAAGCGTAACGACAAGGGGATTGGCCCAACCGCTCTGCGGCGCCTGGAGCACGCCATAGGTCAGCGACGCGAGCGCGATCGTGAAGGTGCCGGCTCCCGCCCAGTCGACGCCCGTCGCATCCGGATCGCGCGAGTCCTTGATGGTGCGCTGGCCGAGGGTTGCCGAGGCAACCGCGAGTGCCGCGACAAGCAGAAAGATCGACCGCCAGCCGAATGCAGAGATGAGCAGGCCGGAGGCGATCGGGCCGAAGGCGAGGCCGATGCCGAAACTGGTGCCGAGGAAGCTGAAGGCACGCAGCCGCAACGGCCCTTCGAATTCCTGGGCGAGCGCCGACGCACCACCGGCAAAGGCGGCGGCGCTGCCGATCCCTTGCACGGCCCTAAGGATGTCGAACCAGACGATGTCAGGCGCGAGCATCGCGCCGAGTGAGGCGAGGACATAGAGGCAGAGGCCGGCGAGGAAGATGCGCTTGCGGCCGTGGTTGTCGGCCAATGCGCCTGATGCCATCAGGGTCGCGCCGAAGGTCAGCATGAAGGCATTGGTCACCCAGTTGAGTTCGACCGGGCTGCCGCCAAGATCGGCCGCGATGCGGGAGAGTGCGACGGCCGGGCCGGTGAAGGTCAAGGGCATTGTCATCGCGGCAAGGCATACCGACAAGAGCACGAGCCATCTCTCGGCAGAGCCGGTTGTGGACTTCAAGGTCATGGATTTTCCTATCTGAAGCAGCATTGCGGTAGGCCGCGCGGTTGCGGAGCCGGTCGCAATGACAAGATAGGTCGGCAGCATTTCAGGAAAAATGGTACTATATCTCCTGATATGCCGGACTGAAACGCTCGAATGGAAAGATGCGATGGATCGCCTCAGCGGCCTCATAGCCTTTGCCCGTACCGCCGAACTCGGCAGTTTCATCGCTGCCGGCCGGGCGCTCGGCATCTCGGCTTCCGCCGTAGGCAAGAGCGTCGCAAGGCTCGAACAGGAGCTTGGTGTGCGGCTCCTGCAGCGCAGCACGCGGCGCATCGGCCTGACGGAAGAGGGCAGACTGTTCAACGAGCGGGTGCGGCGCATCCTCGACGACATCGACGATGCCGAGGCGATGCTGTCGCGGACACGGGAGACCCCGCATGGCCGGCTGCGCGTTTCGACCCCGATCGTCACCTATCATTTGCTGCTGCCGGTGCTGTCGGAGTTCATGGCCCGCTATCCCGAGATCGAGCTCGACATCGATTTCAACGATCGCATCGTCGACGTCATCGACGAGGGCATCGATGTCGCGATCCGAAGCGGCGAGCTGCCCGATTCACGCCTGGTGTCGAGACCCGTTGCGCCCTTTCGCATGCTGCTGTGCGCGGCGCCCTCCTACCTCGACCGCCATGGCACCCCCGGCGTGCCGGCGGATCTCATCAGGCATTTCGGCATAAACTTCCGCTTCCTCAACAGCGGCAGGCTGCTGGAGTGGCCATTCACTACCGGAAGTGCTGAACCGCAGATCCGCTCGATGCTGACCTGCAACAATATGGAAGCCTTGAAAGGCGCCACACTCGCCGGCCTCGGCATCGCCTGCATGCCGGATTTCCTGGTGCGCGAGGCGCTGCACGAAGACAGGCTGCGCACCGTCCTCGACGATCATGTCGACGGCCGTGGCCAGTTCCGGATGCTTTGGCCCTCCAATCGCCATTTGTCGCCGAAGGTGCGCGTGTTCGTCGATTTCCTTCCCGAGCGCCTTGCCGTGGGGGCAAGAACTTAGGCCCTACTGGCGCCGGGAAGCGCGGGGCAAGGATGAAGGCAGTGAGGAACAATCCACCACGTGTGACGGCTCTAGCGGCGGCCTTGCCTATTGCCTGACGCTTCTCGCCACCAGGCGCGCCACGCTCGGGCCGACCAGCAGCACAATCAGGAAGCGTGCCGACTGCAGCGCCATGACGAAGGAGATGTCGACGTTCTGCGCGGCGGCGGCGATGATGGCGATGCTGTCCATGCCGCCGGGGCTGGTCGCCAGATAGGCGGTCAGCGGATCGATGCCCAGGAGATGGCTGATCATGAAGGCAAGGCCACCGCAAAAAGCGATCAGCGCCACGATCGAGGCGACGATCTGCGGCAGTGCGCGTGCCGCATGGCGCAAGATCGCCCTGGTGAAGTTCAATCCAATCGACCAGCCGACCATCGCGTAGCTGACGGCCAGCAGCCATGGCGGCAATTGCATCTCCACGCCAAAGCCGAGATGGACGACGGCGCCGAAGATGAAGGTGCCAAGGAAGAAGGGCGAGGGCAGCCTCAGCAGCTTCCCCAGCAGGCCGCCGACAAGCGCGATGCCGATGGTGGCGGCGAAGGCTTGGGCATCGATCGGCGGAAACCAGATGATGGCGGGGATTTTGACGCCCGATGTGTCGACCCACATCTTGGCAACCAGTGCCGCAGTCATCGAGACGAAGATGACGCGCAGATATTGCATGAAGGCGACAAGACGCTGGTCGGCGCCGAAGGCTCCCGCCATCAGCACCATGGCGGTGGCCGCGCCCGGCGAGGAGCCCCAGACGGCGGTGGTGCCGGGCAGGATGCGCCAGCGGCTGATCAGCCAGCCGAGCAGGCTGGAGGCCGTGACGGTCGCCACCACGACGCCGAGAAACAGCGGCCATTCCTGGGTGAAGACCGGAAAGATGTCGGCCGAGATCGACGCCGCGACGAGGCAGCCGACGATCGCCTGGGCGGCGCCGAACAGAAGGCGCGGCACGCGCACCGTGGCGCCATTGGTGCCGGCGACGATGGCAGCCAGCATCGGCCCGATCAGCAGCGCCGCCGGCAGGGCGGCGAATTCGAGCGCACCGGCAAACAGGACGGAGATAGTGAGC
>NZ_RZRQ01000325.1:0-6585 GCF_003997785.1 Mesorhizobium sp. M7D.F.Ca.US.004.01.2.1
GAGCTAGACAGTCACTTCACTTTGCCAAGGTTGTCGACAGAACCGCGGCCGCCACGGCGACATCCTCTTCTATGAAAATCCGCACAGTGGGACCACTGCGCTGCTCCAGCGCGGCGACGATCCTGCGATGTGCGTCGTTCGACTGCGGGATGTAGCGATCGGCCTGCATCAGCAGCTTGAGATAGGGCCCGACCCGACCCCAGAGATCGCGGATCATGTTGAGCAGGATCGGCGCGCCGGCGTGCTGATAGATGGCGAAGTGGAAGGCCTCGTTCAGCGTCAGATAGGCCCGGGTGTCGCAGGCCTCGATGGCACGCTGCATGCCGGCGAGGGTCGCCTGTATGTTAGCCAACCCGCTTTCGCTCATCCTGGTCGCCGCCATCTCGCCCGCCAGTCCCTCGACGGCGATGCGGATGCGCGTCAGTTCCTCGAAGGCAGGCGCGGACAGCAACGGCACGATGACCGAGCGGTTGTTCTGCATTTCGAGCAGCCGTTCGGCGACCAGCCGCTGCAGCGCCTCGCGGATCGGCGTCGTCGAGATGCCGAACGTCTCGGCGAGCTTGCGGATGACCAGCGTCTGGCCCGGGCTGAAGCCGCCTGAAATCAACTCCTGCTTGAGCGCGCCATAGGCGCGGTCATTCAGGGTTTGATGTTCGAGCTTCAGCATGCGCGGCCCGCTCCGATCACCAGTTCGACAGCGCGCGATCGAGCGTCTCGGCCAGTTGCTCGGCATTGTCCCTGGCAAACGGCAGTGGCGGCCTGATCTTCAGCACATTGCCGCGCGGACCGCAGGACGAGATCAGAACGCCGTCCTCGCGCATGGCATCGACGACCGCCGATGTCTTGGTAGCGGCCAGAGCCTCGTCGCCGTCCGCCGTCAGCTCGACACCGAAATAAAGGCCGTTGTGCCTGATATCGGCGACCGCGCCATGCCGGCTCTGCAGGGCGCGCAGCAGTTCACTCGTATAGGCGCCGACGTTGCGGGCATTCTCGATCAGTCCTTCGCCTTCGATCACCTCCAGAACGGCGATGCCGACGGCGGCCGCGACCGGATTGCCGCCGAATGTGTTGAAGTAGCCGGTGTTCGAACCGAAGGATGCGACAAGCTGCGGCCGCACCAGCACCGCGCCCATCGGATGCCCGTCGCCGATCGGTTTGCCCATCGTGACGATATCAGGCTCGATGCCATAATTGGCGAAGCCCCACATGCCCTGGCCAAGTCTTCCGAAGCCGGATTGAACCTCATCGGCGATGACAATGCCGCCGACCTTTCTGACGTGATCCGCCGCCTCGCGCATCACCTTCGCATCGGGAAAGAAAATACCGTCGCTGGAAAAGGCCGAGTCGAGAAGCAGCGCTGCCGGCCGGATATTTTTTGCGCGCATGTCCGCGATGGCGGCGGCAACATTTTTTGCGAAATCATGCGCGGCACGGCCATGGTCGCGGAACGTGTCCGGCGCTGCCACGGTGCGATGCTGCGCGGGGACGCCCTTTGCTCCGACCGCCGCCGGTGACAGTTGCGCCGTCGCGATCGTGGCGCCGTGATAGGCGAAATCGGTGATGATTACCCCGGTGCCGCCGCTGGAATGCTGGGCGATGCGGATGGCGAGATCGTTGGCCTCGCTGCCGGTGCAGGTGAACATGGCATGGCCGAGATGGGCCGGAACGGTGCCTAGGAGTTTCTCCGCGTAGTCGAGGATGATCTCGCTGAGGTAGCGCGTATGCGTGTTGAGCGTCGCGGCCTGCCCCGACAGCGCCTCGACCACGCGCGGATGGCAGTGGCCGACCGAGGCGACGTTGTTGTAGGCGTCGAGGAACTTGCGGCCCTGGGCATCGTAGAGCCACACACCGCTGCCGCGCACCAGATGGATCGGGTTGCGGTAGAAGGCGCGGTAGGTCGGCCCGAGCAGCCTGGCGCGGCGTTCAAGCAACGCGCGCTCCGATGCCGCATCGGCATTTGCAGGGTACGGCGAGGACTGGGACACGAGCATCTACTCCGGATTGGAATGGTCGAGAAAATAGCGGCGGGCATCCGCGGACGACAGCCCGTCCAGCCGTTCGAGCGAAGCCCACACCTCGGTGATGAGGCGCAGCACATAGTCGCGCTTGGCCGGGAACCGCTCGGCCTGCCAACTGGCGATGTTGGCGATGAGCGCGAGGCGAGCGCGGATCAGATCGAAGAGGATGCCGATCTCTTCCGCCTCAAGCGGCTGCACCGCTTGATAGCCGGCGACGAAGCGCGCGGCCGGCGCCAGTGGATGGTCTTCAGCCGGCCAACGGTAGACGGCGCCGATGGCCAGGTCGCAGATCAGCGGCGAATGGATCATGTCGCCGAAATCGAGGATGCCGCTCACGATCTCCGGCCGCGACGCGTCCATCACCACATTGTAGGAGTTCATGTCGTTGTGGACGATTTGCGCGCGCAGGCTCGGGATGACCGGCGCCGCATGCTCTTCGAAGGCGTCGATGACGCGTTCGACCATCGCCCGCCGGCCAACGTCAGTGATATGCGTCATCATCGGCCGTGTCTTGGCGACCTTGCGGATGTCCCAGAGCAGGTCGCTGCCGGCGGCCGGATGGAAGAAGCCGCGCAGCGCCCGGCCAAGGCGAGCGAGGAAGATGCCGAGATTGCGATCCTGCGCCGCTGATGGGGGCGAGCGCGACAGCAACTGGCCAGGCAGATAGCTGACCAGCCGGATGATGCGCGGCGCCGATCCGCCGACGCTGATCGCGAACTGCGCTTCGCCTTCAAGGCTCTTGCGCACCGAAGGAACCGGCAAGGTCGGGTCGACCGCGAGGATGTGGTCGAGCGCCTTGTTCTGGAAGTCGGTGAAGGCTACCTCTTCCGCCGGATGGGAGATCTTCAGAACAAAGTCGGCCTGACCATGGGTCTGGATATGGAAATTGTGGTCGCGTTCGCCAGGCAGCGGACGCGCGCTGCCGGTGAGCCCGTAGTGCCGGCGCAGGATGGTAAGCGCGTCGGCAGTCGAGACATCGGGCGCATCCTCGGCGAGCGTTTCGCCGAACGCATCGGGGACGACCGCACTCATGGCTTGGCCTCGACAGGCTCGAGGCCGCACCAGTCGGCGATGAACAGAGCGATCGTCTGGGTGACCTTGCGCACCGAGTCGAGATCGACGGCCTCGTCATAGCCATGCGGCATGCGGCAGATCGGGCCGTAGACGATCGCCGGCGTGTCGGCATAGAGGCCGAAGAAGCGCGCATCCGTCGTCGCCGACGTGACGTGTTCCGTCAGCGGCTCGCCCCAGACGGCGGTGTGGCTGCGGCGCAGCACCGCTTCCATCTCGTCGGCGCCCTCCAGCACATAGCCCTCGGCCATGAAGCCATTGTAGGTGAGGCTCGGCGGGCGGTTGGCCAGGAACGGGTCGGCGCGCGCCGCATCGGCGATGCAGGCTTCAAGCTCGGCCTTGGCGTCTTCGAGCCTCTGGCCGGGATAAGTGGCGACGCGCATCTCGAAGACACAGCGCGCCGGAACGCTCGATGTCCACTCGCCGCCTTCGATCTTGCCGAGGTTGAAGCGGATCGGGTGCGGGTGATCGTGGAAATGCTTGTCGTCGACCTTGCGCGCGTTCCAGACGATTTCGAGCTGCTTCAGTGCCTGGATGATGACGAAGGCCTTTTCGATGGCATTGGCGCCGGCCGAGAATGCACCCGACGCATGCTGCGGATCGCCGTCGACCTCGACCCGGAACCAGATCGGCCCGACCTGTGCCCGCATCAATCTCGGCTCCAGCGGTTCGGGAATGAAGGCGGCGTCGGCGCGGTAACCGCGCTGCAGGCAGGCGAGCGCGCCGTTGCCGGTGCACTCTTCCTCGACCACCGACTGCAGGTAAACGTTCGCGGCCGGCTGATAGCCAAGGCTGCGCAATGCGGCCAGCGCATAGAGGCAGGCGGACAGGCCGGCCTTCATGTCGCCAGCGCCGCGGCCATGCATCCAGCCATCCTCGATCGCCGGATCGTAGGGGTCGCGCACCCAGCGGTCGAGCGGTCCTGTCGGCACGACATCGATATGGCCGTTGAGGATCAAAGAGCGGCCGGTCGCGTTACGCGGCGTATGCGTGGCAACGACATTGAAGGCGTCGTCATAGGAGACCGCCACGGGTGAAAAACCGGGCAGGTCGCGAATCGCATCGACATCGACGCGCCACATGTCGACCGCATAGCCATCCGCTTCGTATGCGGCGGCCATGAACGACTGCGCGGCATGTTCTTCGCCGCGTTGGGAGGGAAAGCGCACGAGGTCTTGCAGAAACGCGACTTGTCGCGCGAAGCCGTCATCGACCGCGCTGAGAATGGCCCCGTCCGCAATCCGCTCAGGCATCATATTCCGCTTTCATCTGGATGATGTATCATATCTCATATGCCATTTCTGTGAAATGCAAGAGGCATACGGGCCGAAACGTCAGGCCAGAGCTTGCCGTTCGATACCGCCACGCTGCTGGGGAGTTGGCATCGGATGCAGCAAGCCGATACTGCTGTCTGGAAGACATGACGAGGAATGCGTTGATCAGCGAAGACACGATGCCGGCCGAAATCACCGATCTCGCCATTGGCTACCGGCGCCTGCCGGCGGGCAAGCTCGCCAATGCCGTGACGTGGATGGAGGCGCGCTCGCCGCAGCCCGATCTCGCGCACCCCCTGGCGATGACCCGGATCACCATGCCCGACTGCGCGTCCTATCGGGCGGTCTTCCTCGAGATCGGCGCGCCCTGGCTGTGGGATCGGGTTTCCGAAATGTCCGATGCCGAGATCGCGGCGCACTTCGCCGATCCGCGCCAGCATCTCTATTACGGCTACGATGAAAGCGGCACGCATCTGGGTATAGTCGAATTCTTCGTCGCCGACAGCAGCGAGATCGAGATCACCTATTTCGGCCTGTTCCCCTCCCTGACCGGCAGAGGTTTCGGCAAGCGGCTGATGGCCGGCGCACTGGATCTCGCATGGCGCCTCAACCCTAACCGTATCTGGCTGCACACAAGCAGCTTCGATCATCACAGCGTCATCGGTTTCTACAGTGCCTGCGGATTTGTGCCCTTCGCGACAGGATTTGAAATCGTCGACGATCCCCGGATCAAAGGTACTTTGCCGCGCGATGCCGCGCCGCAGATTCCGCTGATCGAAGCGGAGTGGAGCGACTGCAGCAATGGCAAGGGAGCCTCGTCCTCCCCGGAGAGCCGGCAGGTTGCGCGGCCTAGATGAGAACAGCTCCGCAATCTGTCAGCCAAGCGTCGCCGCACCATCGCCGATGGGTGCGCCGCGAGACCATTCTGTCGACGCTGGAGCGCCATATCGACACGCGCATTGTGCTGTTCGCCGCGCCCGCCGGCTTCGGCAAATCGACGACGATGGCGCAATGGGCCACGGAAGTCACGCGCCACGGCCGGCTGACAGCATGGCTGTCCTGCGAGGCAACCGACAATGACGAGGGCGCCTTCCTGTCGCATCTGGTGGGCGCGCTGCGCCAACTGATGCAAAGCCCGGCGGAACTCGACCTTGCCTTCCAGTCGAGCCCGATCCCGCAGCTCGACGTCGTGCTCGCAGCACTTGTAGCGGGTCTTGCGGCGCGCGAGGCTGACATCACCTTGTTCTTCGACGACTACCACGCCATCGAAGCGCAGGCGGTGAAGCGGTTCATGGAGCGCCTGACGCGACAGGCGCCGGCCAACGTCGCCTTCGTCATCGGCTCGCGCAGCCTGCCCGACCTGCAGCTCGGCAAGCTCAGGGTGCTTGGCGACGTCTTCGAAATCGGCCCCGACGATCTGCGTTTCGCTTCGTCCGAGGCCGAAGCCTTCTTCAACGAGAAACTGGGCCTGAGCGTCAGCAGCGGCACGGTGGAGACCTTGTGCTCGCGCACCGAAGGATGGGCCGCCGGCCTGCAACTGGCCTCGCTCTCGCTGAGTGCCGCGCATGCACCAGAAACCGTCATCGGCAATTTCACTGGCGCCAACCGCAACGTCGCCGACTTCCTGATGGGGGAAGTGTTCCTGGAACTGCCGCCGGCGATCGCGAAATTCCTGCTCTACAGTTCGATCTTCGAACGCTTCAGCGCCGAAGCCTGCCGGGCGGTGATGCGCGCGGCGGATGCAGAGGCGGCGATCACAGAAATCGAAACGCGCAACCTGTTCCTCGTCCCCCTCGACGAAGAGCGGCGCTGGTTTCGCTACCATCATCTGTTCCGCGATTTCCTCAGCCGCGAAATGGAACGGCGCGAACCGGAGATGATCGCGCCGCTGCATCTGGCGGCCGCCGAATGGTTCGGCGAGCGCAAGATGCTGACAGAGGCGATCGGGCACGCGCTGGCCGCCGGCGACCAGGCCCGCGCGGCGGTGTTCGTCGAGAACAACGCGCTCGACCTCATCGCCCAATGCCAGCTTCTTTACGTGCGCCAGTTACTGGCACTTCTGCCGAGGAAGCTGATCGACCAGCGCATCCGGCTGCAGCTCGTGGTGCTGTGGCTGGCGGTGCACAGCAGCCAGCCCGAGATTGCTCAACAGACGCTGAGCAATGCGCGCAAGCTGGTCGAGACCGGACCGACTGACAGCAATGACCCAGGCACCATGACCG
>NZ_RZRQ01000326.1:0-6571 GCF_003997785.1 Mesorhizobium sp. M7D.F.Ca.US.004.01.2.1
ATCCCACCGTTGGCCTCACCGACCGCACCTGGCCCTCGAAGGTCATCGACAAGGCGCCGATCTGGTGCTCGGTCGACCTGCGCGACGGCAACCAGGCGCTGATCGATCCGATGGGCCACGAGCGCAAGGCGCGCATGTTCGGCCTGCTGCTCGACATGGGCTTCAAGGAGATCGAGATCGGCTTCCCCTCGGCCTCGCAGACCGATTTCGACTTTGCCCGCTGGTGCATCGAGGAAGGCAACGTACCTGCCGATGTCTCGCTGCAAGTGTTGGTGCAGTGCCGGCCGGAGCTGATCACCCGCACCTTCGAGGCACTCAAGGGCGCCACCAACCCGATCGTCCATTTCTACAATTCGACCAGCGAATTGCAGCGCCGCGTCGTCTTCGAAAAGGACGTCGGCGGCATCAAGCGCATCGCCACCGACGCGGCCAAGATGATCACCGACATGGCGGCTAAGGCCGGCGGCGGCTTTCGCTTCGAATATTCGCCGGAGAGCTTTACCGGCACCGAGCTCGAAGTGGCGCTGGAGATCTGCAACGCCGTCACCGAGATCGTCAGGCCGACGGCGGACAACAAGCTGATCATCAACCTGCCGTCGACGGTCGAGATGTCGACGCCCAACATCTATGCCGACCGCATCGAATGGATGTGCCGCAACCTCGACAACAGGGAGAACCTGCTGGTCTCGCTGCATCCGCACAATGACCGCGGCACCGGCATCGCCACCACCGAACTCGGCCTGATGGCGGGCGCCGATCGCGTCGAAGGCACGCTGTTCGGCAATGGCGAGCGCACCGGCAATGTCGACATCGTCACGCTGGCGCTCAACATGTACACGCAAGGTGTCGATCCCTTGATCGACTGCTCCGACATCAACCGGATGAAGGACGTCTACGAATATTCGAACCAGTTGAAGATCCCCGAGCGCCACCCCTATGTCGGTGAACTCGTCTACACCGCCTTTTCCGGCTCGCACCAGGATGCCATCAACAAAGGCATGAAGGCGCTGAAGAAGGCCAACACGAGCGTATGGGAGGTGCCCTATCTGCCGATCGATCCGGCCGATGTCGGACGCAGCTACGAAGCCATCATCCGCATCAACTCGCAGTCCGGCAAGGGCGGTATCGCCTATGTGCTGCAGGCCGATTACGGCCTCAATTTGCCGCGCAATCTGCAGATCGAATTCAGCCAGGAAATCCAGGCGATCACCGATGCCGAGGGCAAGGAAGTGCCGGCCCGGCGCATCTACGAGCGCTTTCTCGAGACCTATGTCGATCAGCCTGCCGCGCGGCTGAAATTCCTCGATCACCAAACCTATCCCAGCACCGAAATCAAGGGCCGGCGCGTGGTCGAGGCGGTCATCCTCGACCAGGGTAAGGAAGTGACGATTACAGGCACAGGCACCGGTCCGATCGACGGCTTCGTCGATGCGCTGTCGCGACATGTCGGTGTCGAGATGTCGGTGCTCGACTATTCCGAGCACTCGTTGCAACGCGGCTCGAACGCGTCGGCCATCTCCTATGTCGAGATGGAATATCCTGGTGGCAAGCTGTTCGGTGCCGGCATCAACACCAACATCGTCGCCGCCTCGCTGGAAGCGGTGATGTCCGCCGCCAACCGTATCGTCGGCAAGAAAGCCGGCTGACGCACGGCCAGAACAAGGATCGGGACCGTCCCAATCTGGTGATCGGTTCCGATCTTTCGGCCATTAACCACCGTCGAATTATCCGGTGGGGTACGCGATCGCATAATGGGGTGTATACTTGTCTGGTGGTGCGGGACCTATATGATCGCGCCTTAACCTGTGCCGACTTCGAGAGGATCGACACTTGCAGCATGCCACGCCTGCCGCCCCCGCAGTGCGCGAGACACTGGAGCGACTGCTTGCCAGCCAAACGTTCGGCCGGTCCGAGCGTGCGCGCAAGCTGCTGCGCTATCTTGTCGAACGTGAACAGGCCGGCGAAGGCGACAGGCTCAAGGGCTTCTCCATTGCCATGGATGTTTTCGGCAAGGACGGCGATTTCGATCCGTCTACCGATGCCGTGGTGCGCGTGCAGGCAGGCAGGCTCCGCGAGCTTCTGCAGCACTATTTCGCCAATGAGGGCATCGCCGAACCCGTCCGCATCGCCATTCCGCGCGGCGGCTATGTTCCTGCCTATGAATTGAATGCAATCCGGCTGCCGGATGTCCCCGAACTCAAGCTCGACGGCGCTGTATCCGCCGATCCGCCCAACGACGCCAGCACGGGCATGCTGCGCGCGATATCGCTGGCTTCCATACCGTCTTCGCCCGCCCCCTCGGTGGCGCGCCATCTCCGCTTCTTCTGGGTGGCGATTGCCCTGGTCATCGCCATGCTGGGGGTGCTGATCCTTCGTCAGGGCAGCAGTGCCTTGTTGGCAGGCGGCGACATGTCGGCAACGCTCGAGAGCGCCGGCGCAACCGGAAGCATCGTGCCATCGGCAATGGCTGACGCCCTGCCGCAAGTCTATATCGGCCTCAAGGCTGAAGGCACCTACGCCAGCCGTGTCGCCGCGTCGCTGCGCGCCGGCCTGAGCGGCTTCGATACGATCGACTTCATCGGCCGCGACACCGCCACCGATCCGGCCGACGATACCACGAGCTTCATATTCGACATCTTGCCCGGACCGGACGCGGGCGACATCACCATCGAGCTGCAAAGCATGGCGTCCGGACGGGTGCTTCTTTCGCGCAATCTGACCCCTGCCGACAGCGCACCTGCCGCGGTCGAAGACCGTATCGCCGACATGCTGAGTTCGGCGCTTCCCGCCTCGGGCACGATCTACAATTACATCGAGCAGACCGGCGCGCCGAACGGTCTGACGCAATGCCTGCTGCTCAACGACAAATATTATCTCGACCAGAACGCCAGGACCCATGAGGCTGCCTATCGCTGCCTCGAGAAGCTGGCCAATGGCGGCACGAAATCCTCGCTCGTTTATTCGGAACTTGCCTCCCTGGATCTGGAGGCGGTCTCCGATCATTACGCCTATCCGCCCAATGCGACGATTGAAAAAGCCGTGGAGTTTGCCCATCGCGGCGTGCAGATGGGGCCGACCAGCCCCTATGCGCATCGCTCCTACGGCTATGTCAGTTCGCGCCTCGGCAACACGGATGAAGCGATCCGCTGGATGCGCAAGGCCTATGAACTCAATCCCTATGATCTCGGCATGGCTGCCGCTTACGGCTACGGGCTGATATTCGCCGGCCGCTATGCTGAGGGAACGCCGATCCTCGACCATGCGGCGGAGACCTTCAGCGGACACTCGACATGGTGGGATTACGGGCTGTTCGTCGGTGAGTTCATGCAGGGCGACATGAACAAGGCCATCGCGGCCAGCATGGCACTGAGAACGACGGCAACGAAATCGCACTATCTGGCGGCACGGTTGATCGGCGCCAAGGCTGCCGGACAGGACCATCTGGTGAGCACACTGCTGAACCAACTGACCACCGAATTCCCTAAATTTGCCGCCGATCCGCGCGCGACCTTCGTCGAGCGGAAATATCCGGCCGACCTGACCGAGCGGCTGGTCCAGGCGCTGCGCGCAGCCGGGCTCGGCAACCCAAGCTGACACCAATCGACGTCCGGATCGAGCGCGCCGCGTTCGATGGATTTCCCGCGCTCTTTCGCATGATGCCGGTCAGCGCCGAGTTCTGTCCGCAACCGTACAAATCGCGAAAATTTTACTGGCCATCGCTGTGGACTAGGAGCAATCCAGCCACAATTGGTGTTCCGCATCCTGACAACAGCAAAAATCAGCTTTCATGACCGCATCGCTTTTTGCCGCCGAACAGGGTGTTGGCTCGAAGGCCATTGTCCTGCTGCATGGTTTCGGCGGCTGCCACGATGTCTGGCGCGAGGTGATTTCCGCCCTGGCGCCTTCCACGCACACGCTGGCCTATGATCTGCCGGGGCATGGGTTGTCGCTCGATTTTCCCGCCGCCGGTCCGGCCAAGGTGGCGGCAAGGGCCGTGCTCGCCGATCTCTCGGAGCGCCGCCTGAAGCGCGTTCATCTCGTGGGTCATTCGATGGGCGGTGCGGTGGCGGCGCTGATGGCGTTGGCTGCGCCCGAAAGAATAGCCTCGCTGACGCTTCTGGCGCCGGGCGGCCTTGGCCCCGAGATCAACGGACCACTGTTGCGTCGCTATGCTGGCGCAGCCGATCGGTCCGAGATCAGGGCCTGCCTCGTCGCTATGTCGGGGCCAGGGACCCGGCCCTTCGATCGCACCGTGGACGCTCTCTGGGAAATGCGCCGGCGACCCGGCCAACTGGAAAAACTCGTCGAGATCGCAGTCGCCATGACCATGGACGATCGGCAAGGCGTCATCCCGCATGATCGTCTCGACAGCCTGAACATGCCGGTGATGGTGGTGTGGGGAACCGACGACGCGGTGCTGCCCTTTACCCAGGCGGATGATCTGCCGGCACATTTTCACGTGCACCATGTGCTGGAGGCCGGCCATATGCTGACCGAGGAAGCGCCCGAGCTCGTTGCCGAGATCATTCGCCGCAACACCAGCCGCCGCGCCAGGCCACATCGCCAGAAATTTGCCGCCGCGGCCAGCTGACCTTTTCGCGCACAACATTTTCCTGAGCCTCGATCCCATCGATCTCGCCAGTGCATTTTGCCGGCGGCTGTGTTAACCCCATGTTAACCAAACCCGCGAGGCAAACGCCGATGAAGGAAGCAGGCGAGAAGACCATCGACCAGTCGAAGAAACTGTCCGATGCCATCCGTGATGTGAAAAATGCCTTCGCCGACCGCGACGACGTCGTCGTCGATATGCGCGAGGCGCATCGCATGCGCCTCGATCTGCTTGCCGCCGAGCTGGCGCCGGTTTTTGCCGATGTTCCCGCCGACATGGACAATTTCGACTTTGTCGTCTCGTCCGGCTTGCAGCCGCGCCTGTGGATCGACGCCGTCAGCCATGTCGCCATGGGACGCGACCGCCGCACCTATCGCTTCCTCAAGGACACCCGCATCGGCCGGGTGGTGCTTGCCGAATCCACCGAGATGAAGCCGGTTGCCGATTCCGTGACGCGCTATGTCGCCGAGCGCATCGTCGAGCGTCAGAGGATGATGGAAGGCGGGGTCGAACCGGCTATCGCCGGCATGAAACGCGCCAATGTCCCGGAAGCCGAACCACCACTGCGTGCGACGACGCGCAGCAAGCGCTGGTCGGCCTTTCTGTCCGGGCTTGGCCTGGTCGCTGCCGGCGCACTGGTCGGCCTTGTGGTGTCGGTCGTCCTGTTCTGGGACCGCATTGTGGCCATGGTTGTCAACTTGCGGCCATAGCGGCCTCGGCGCCAAGCTCCAGCGTCTGCAGATCGGATGGCGGTATGGACGGCCCGGTCAGGCCACGCCGTGTCAGTCGGATTCGCCAATTTCCCTTTTCACCGTCGATGTCGAACAGATTGTACTGCGCCGCCGGGTGCTTGCCGCCCGGCGCCTGGCCGGCGGCAGCGACGCCGACCGCCGGGATCCTGACGCCTCGACCGCCGATGAAGAACAGCGACGGCAGATGCGAATGGCCGTGCAGCACAAGTTCGGCGCCATGGCGGCGAATGATCTTGTGAAAGCGGGCGATGCCGAACAGCCGCTTGTGCTGCGGGACCGCGCCGCGCACCGGCGGATGATGGATCATGATGGCGCGGAACAGCCCCTGCCCGGCGGTATCCCCGAGGATTTTGCCAAGCCGATCCGCCTGGCCTTCCATGAAGAAACCATTGGCCATGAAGGGTGCCGTTGCGCGTGCCGTCGAGACACCGATCAGCGCGACATTGCCGCGCACGCGCAGATAGGGGAAGGCGTTGCGGTCGACCGGCGTGTTGACGCCGTCGCCGCTCATCCACGCCGCCCAGGATCGGCAGACCTTGTCGAAGGCGCCGGGCACATAGGCGTCATGGTTGCCCGGAACGACCGAAACATCGTGCGGCGATCCCAGCGTCTCCAGCCAGTGCTTGGCCATCTCGATCTCGCCGTCGAGCGCCAGATTGACCAGGTCGCCGGTGACGGCGAGGTGGTCAGGCGCGTTCGCCTTGATGTCGGCCACGATCGTGTCGATGACGGCGTCATGCATATGGCGGCGGCGGTTGCGCTGCCAGTTGACGTAGCCGAGCACACGCTTGGAGGCGAGATCGCGATAGGATACATCGGGGAGCGGCCCCAGATGGACATCGGAAATATGCGCGAGCCTGAACATTTCTCTTTCATAGGCGACGGGCGCGCGGCTTTCCACACAAGGTTTCCTTTCCACCCACGGTTTCGCAGCTGATGGCGAAACCTGAAGATGCCTTCCGCCAGACCGGCTGGGCTGGACTCAGGGCCAGGCTGTTCCATCTCTATTTCGTGCTGCGGCGGCCGATGACGCTTGGCGTGCGCGGCCTGATCCACGACACGGCGTCCAATTCCGTCTTCCTCATTCGACACACTTATGTGCCGGGCTGGCAGCTTCCCGGCGGCGGCGTCGAAGTCGGTGAGACGCTTGCCGAGGCACTGGCACGCGAACTGGCCGAGGAAGGCAACATCGCGTTGACCGCCCCGCCGG
>NZ_RZRQ01000327.1:0-6569 GCF_003997785.1 Mesorhizobium sp. M7D.F.Ca.US.004.01.2.1
TTGCAGCACCGCGCTGAGGCCGAAGCTGGTGGCGACGATCGGCACCGCGGCCGAGCCGATGACCGAGAAGCAGCCATTGATGCCCCAGGCCCACACGAACAGATGCTCCTTGCCCAGCCGCGCCAGCCAGGTCATGGCGGTGGCCATCGGCATGCCCATCAGGAAGGAAGGCGGCGACACCAGGAGGAAGCAGAGCAGCAGCCGGACGGCATAGGGATAGGCGCCGATCCAGTCGAGCACCGGCGACAGATAGAATCCGTACGCCAAAAGCAGCACGCAGATCGCCAGGAGCACCACAGGCAGCAGCGTCCTGGCGCGGTCAAAAATGCGCTCGGCAAACAGGCTGCCGAGGCCGGAAAACACCAACATCGACGAGATCAGCACCGAAGCCGATACAGTCGGATTGGCCAGCGCCACGGTGAAGCGGCTTATCAGCCCGACCTCGACCATGATGTAGCCAAGGCCGAGGCAAGCGAAATAGAGGATGGTGCCGAGCTTGCCACGCGAGCGCGAGAACACGATGCGCCAGCCGAAAAGGACCGGCAGCAGCACCAGCGACGCGGCCGTGATGCAGGCGATGCCGAGCGTCGCCCAGATCAGCAGATAGCCCCAGTCGTCCTGGAACAGGTCGAGCCTGTCCAGCGTCCGCGGCAGGTCGGCGACCTTCACATAGGCGGCGAAGTAGGGCTGGTCATTGCTCAGCGGACGTGCGTCGAAGACATAGTCGCCGGCGAGCCGCTCCCAGCCGCCAGTCAGCAGCGCGTGCCAGGCCATGCGCTCCAGCGCCGTCGCCGGCAACACCTGCGGACCGGCATCACCGCCAGCCCCCGCGCAGGTATCGAGCGTCGGATCGACGGGCGCCGTCGGATCGCAGTCGAGATCGGCCGGGACGATCGGATCGGCCGGCGCCGTCGCATCGGCGGCGGGCTGGGTCAGCGTCGCATCCTCGCCGCTGCCGAAGATCGA
This sequence comes from Mesorhizobium sp. M7D.F.Ca.US.004.01.2.1, assembly GCF_003997785.1. Classification (NCBI taxonomy): domain Bacteria; kingdom Pseudomonadati; phylum Pseudomonadota; class Alphaproteobacteria; order Hyphomicrobiales; family Phyllobacteriaceae; genus Mesorhizobium; species Mesorhizobium sp. M7D.F.Ca.US.004.01.2.1. The sequence goes on from NZ_RZRQ01000327.1 coordinate 967, forward strand.
GGCGCGATAATCGTCGAGGATCTTTTGCGCCGCCGAGCCGTCATAGGCCATGCCGGGATAATAGATCTCCTCCCACGACATCGACCTGGTGTAGTCGCGCAGCGTCTTGATTTCCGCCTCGGTGAAGCCGCCGCGCTTGAACAGCACCGTCGTCGTCGACAGATAGCTCGACACGGCGAAGATGTCTTTGGCGGCACCTTGGCCGTCGAACGTTCGGGCCGCCTCGGCGATAGTCGAGTACAGCTTCAGCACCGATTTCGGCGGCTCTTCCTTGTTCCACAAGGTCACCGACAGCACGCCGCCATCGGCAAGCGCGTGCATGTAGCTCAGCATCGCTTCGTGCGTGTAGGCATACTTCTCCGAGATGGCGAAGCCGCCCGGATTGGACAGGCCGACACTGTCGGCAAGGCTGAGGTCGATGACGTCGTAGCGCTCAGCGGTGTTGGCCAGGAACAGGCGCCCGTCATAGTCGATCACCTTGAGCCGCGGCTCGGCCAGGATGTCGCCGGTGACATCCCTGAGGATGGGGTCGCGGAACGCCCGCAAGGTCATCGGGTTGCTTTCGGCGACAGTCACCGAGGTCGAGCCGGCATCGAGCGCGGCCTGCGTGGAGATGCCGCCGCCGAACTGCACGACGAAGGTCTTGGGTCTAGCCTTGATGACATAGGGGTAGTGCATCGGCAGATAGCGGAAATAGACCTGCTCGGCCGGCGCCAGGTTGCGCATGATGCCTTCCGGCCCGTCGCCGTCGCGATACATGCCGACATAGGTGTTGGCGGGAACCTCGGGCATGCCGAAGGCGGCATTGTCGCTCAGGCCCGGCGCGAAATGCATGTAGGAGCTGGCATAGACCTGCAGGTCGCCGAACGGCGAGACGCTGCGGTAGATGCGCTTGCCGTCCGGGAAGTTGCGGGCATAGGCGACGCCCTTGTACTGCGACACGGCGATGTCGGGGATGCCGAGCAGGCCGGGCAGCATAAGGTAACCGGCGATCGACAGCGCTGCCACGACCACGCCGGCGACAACGCTCTTCCAGGCACCGAAGGCCAAGAACCACAGCAGCGAACCGGCGACCCACAACAGCAGCGGCACGACGATGATGGTTTCCGGCGCGAACAGATACATCGACACCAGAACGACGAGGCCTGCGAGCCCCGAGCCGGTGAGGTCGGCGAAATAGACGCGGCCAAAGGCCGTGCGGCTTTTCAGGAAGACGATACCGAGGAAGAACGCACCGGCCAGGAACGGCAGGAGGTAGAGCAGGAAATTGGCCAGCAGCCGCCATTTCTGCTCGGGGTCGGAGACCAGGAAGATGGCGTTGAACGGCACCGTCTGGGCGACGAGGTTGGAGGCGACGGCAAGCGGGCCGATCAGCAGCAGGGCGGCGGTTGCGGCCCCTTGCCAGTGCTTGTCGAACCAGTCCTTGCCGGCAAAGATGACGACGCTGGACAGCGAGAAGCCGAGCATGGCGAGGCTGACCACCAGCGAGCCGAAATGCGACCAGCTGCCGACGGCAAACACCCGCATGACCGATATCTGCAGCGCGATGATGGCGCCGGCGATCAGCCCGACCGCGAGATAGTGGGCGAGCCGCGGCGCCTCAAGCGAGGCGATACTTGGTCGAGAGGTCGATGCGACGGCTGCCATGAGGCCCTTTGATGCGGTGGTTCAGCTCAGCAGGTTCTGCAAAAGTGTCCCACGGTTTTGCGACAAGAACCTACGACAAACAAAGGCCGTCACGGCATAGCCAAATCAGCTGTTATGCGTCCCGACGATCTGGTCGCCTTCCATCTTGGTAAAGGGCACGAAAGGCACCACCTTGCCATTGTAGATGTCCGAGCGGACGATGTTGAACGTGCCGTCGGCAAGCTGCTGCTTGATCACCTTGAGCACATGCTGCGCGCCCGGCGGGCCGACCGGGATGACCATGACGCCATTGGGCTTGAGCTGCTGCAACAGAGACGGCGGGATATGGTCGATGCCGCAGGTGACGATGATCTTGTCGAACGGACCGACGCTTTCCCAGCCGTAATAGCCATCGGCATTCCGGCTGGTGACCGAGCCGAATACACTGTAGCCGCGCTCGATCAGCGCGTCATAGGTCCGGCGGGTGCGCTGTGCCAGCGGGTTGATGATCTCGATCGTGTGCACCTTGTCGGTGAGATTGGCCAGATAGGCCGACTGGTAGCCCGAGCCGGTGCCGATCTCGAGCACGGCTTCGCCGAACTGCACGTCGATGACCGTCGTCATGCGCCCGACCAGATGCGGACCGGAAATGGTCACGCCATAGCCGATATCGAGAAAGGCGTGATCATAGGCGCGCCCCAGATTCTGCGGCAGCACGAACTCTTCACGCGGTGTAGAAAGGAAGGCGCGCTTGTTGCGGTCGTCCAGCACGTCCTTGTTGTAGACCATGATCTGGAAGCGATCGAATCGCTCAGCCAGAAACTTCGGATCTTCGCCGCGATTGGCCACCATCCACTCGATGAACGCCTTCTTGTCGTTCACCGGCACCTCGGCGTTCCGATCGTAGGGCACTGGCAGGGCAGCCCTGACGGCGCCCGGAAGAATGGAAAACGCCGCCGCACCCGCCGACAGCGCCAAGAAGTCCCGACGCCTCATGGAAAAGTCTCCAAAAGTGGCCTTTGCCACCCAAAACCAAGCACTTCAATTCGATTGCACCGCCTCCCAAAACGAGTCAATGGCCCTCAGGAAGCGCCCGTCCGGGCAGCAAATTTGTGGCAGGCGAGCAACAGTTTTGCGGGCGCCAGGCGCCTTTTTAGGCAATTCCTGTCGGCAGTCGCTGCGCTGCAGGTACAACTTCAGGGCACTGCGAAAAAATTAGCAAGGGCTGTTTTGCTTGACTCGGCCGTCAAAAACAGGCAGCAAAACTGCGTCGGAAGGGCGACAACACCACTTTCCTGGCTGTGGACGAAGCCTGATTTGGCCCAAATCCACATCTCGTCGTTGGTTTTGAGAGGGATTGATTAACCAACTTTGTCCATATTTTGAAGCAATCGGCAACCAACGACAGGCGCGGCAAACGCGTCGGGGACCACCTGGGATCACTCGCAGAATGGTCGTCGCGGCTCACAAGGCCACGTACGGGGGAAACCGATTGGAGCGAGATTGGTTGCATGGCGTTGTCGAGTAAACAAAAAATAATCCGGGACCAGCGTGAAGGCGGCGAGTTCGTCGATGCCCCGCGTTCCCCTTCCTTCAATACTGGCCGGGTCGTCCGCTGGATCGCATTGCCTTGCGCCAGCACCGCCATCGGCCTGTGGCTGATCGGCACCATGGCCGGCCTCAGCTCCGTCGGCGCCTCGCTGTCGGCGACCTCGGGTAGCCTGCCGCAGACGCTGTCGATGTCGGGATCGCTCGCCCTTGTCGATCCGCTGAAACAGCATTTCTTGAAAGCACCCTTCGTGCTGGCCAATGCCCATGGCGGCGCTCAGGCGCTGCATGACCAGGCCGTGCAATGCGGCGCCAGCTGCTTCAAACCAGCTGAGGTGAGTCCCCTGGCGGAGAAATCCGAGCGCCTTGTGGCGAAGGCAAAACCCGTACCCACCGTTGCAAAATCGAAATCGCAGGAACGCTTCGAACGCATGGAAGCGTCGTTGTCGCCGATGAAGCTCGCCGCTGTCTTCGCGAGTGCCGGCAAGCCTGCCCCGGCAGCCAACACACCCGCACTTCCGGTCATTTCTAGTGTCGCGCCGCAAATTGCCGAGGCGTCGCTGGTGCCATCCGTCCAGGTCATGGCCAGCCTGTCGGATGACATGCCGGCTCCGGCGGCGGAACGCTTCGCCCGGCTGGATACCGGCTCAGTGGTCGTGCAGACCGCGCCGCAACCGACGGGCTTTGCCCAGTCGGAGACGCCAGATAATTCGCAGCTGGCGCTTGCCCTCGTGGAGTCGCTGCCGGTCGACGACGAGGCGTTTGCCTCACCGCTGCCGATCGAAGAATCGTCGGCTGACGTCGCGGTTTCGCCCGTCGAAACCCAGCAGGACCAACCCGGCGATGCCGCCTCGCTGCCGGACGCGCTCACCGACGACGTGCCGTTGCCGACCCGCCGCCCGCAATTCGACGCACCGCAGCAGCCCAAGGTCGTGCAGCAGCAGTCCAAGCCCGTCCAGCAGCCGAAGCCGGCGCGCGAGACCGTCCAGCAGGCTCAGCCGACCAAGCCGGCGCGGCAAGGCCGACCGGCCGATGGCGGCAATGTGTTGGCCTATGCCAAGCCGGACACGCCTTCGGGCGGCCTCGGCAAGGCATTCAGGAACCTGTTCAACTCGCCAGGGTCTAGCAGCGGAGCCAGCAATGGCGTCGCCGTCTACGACATCAGCGCCGGCACCGTCTACATGCCTGACGGCTCGAGGCTCGAGGCGCATTCGGGCATCGGCCCCATGGCGGACCAGCCTCGCTATGCCAACCAGAAGAACCGCGGACCGACACCGCCCAACACCTACAATCTATCGCTGCGCGAGTCGCGCTTTCATGGTGTGGAGGCCTTGCGCTTGACACCGGTCGATGGCCGCAACAAATACAATCGCGACGGCCTGCTGGCCCATACCTACCTGCTTCGGGGCCGCTACGCCCAGTCGAGCGGTTGCGTCGCCTTCAAGGACTATGCGCGCTTCCTCGCCGCCTTCAAGAAAGGCAAAATCAAGCGCCTCGTTGTGGTGCCGCGCCTGAACGGATCGGCGACCCGTGTGGCGGCGGACAACGCACGCGGCGCCTGATCCTTCCGGGCAGGCACGCAACCAACGTCTCCTCCTGACAGCCTTCTGTCAGGAGCCGCATCCGGCGAGGCGCCTCACCTCATCCCACTCTTTCCATTTTGGCCAGGAAATCCCATATTCGGGACATGGCCAAATCTCCCGATCAAAAAGCGCCGCCGACGGCGAACGACGACCGCGCCGCGCCGAAGCGGCGCAGTCCGCTGACGGATTTCCTCGACGCCTCGGAGCCGCTGCACAGAGGCGGCTTCGCCGAGATGCCGCAGCCAGAGCTCTCGGGCACGCCGCTGACCGGTTCGATCGCGGATTGGGCCGAGCAGATCGAGCAGGAAGCCGAGAAGGAAGGACGTCTCGTCGGCAAGGGCGACGGCGGCAAATCGCCGAAGCCGTCGAAGAAGATACCCGAGCGCTCAAGCTCGCCGGGGCGCAGTTCGCGCGGCACCTCGATGGGTGGCGCGGCAACGGCCAGGGAGCGCACGGCAGCCGGCCTCAATCCGGTCGCCGGCCTCGACATCTCGCTGGAAGACGCCGAGACGATGGCCTCGGGCAGCGTCACCGCGACGGTGGCCGCGCTGTCGGCGCTGATCGAATCCGGCAATCCGCTGCACAAGGACGGTGTGCTGTGGACGCCGCACCGCCCCGCCCGCCCGGAAAAATCCGAAGGCGGCATTACCATCAAGATGGTGTCGGATTTCGAACCGGCCGGCGACCAGCCAACCGCGATCAAAGATCTGGTCGAAGGCGTCGACAACAACGACCGCACCCAGGTGCTGCTCGGCGTCACCGGGTCCGGAAAAACCTTCACTATGGCCAAGGTAATCGAGGAGACGCAGCGCCCTGCTTTGATCCTGGCGCCGAACAAGACGCTGG
>NZ_RZRQ01000328.1:0-6497 GCF_003997785.1 Mesorhizobium sp. M7D.F.Ca.US.004.01.2.1
CCGCAAGGCGGGTGGCGGCGTGACGGCCGGCGACGCCGAGGTGGCGGCCAATCCGCGCGCCCGTTCGGCCAGGCTGCGCGCGGCGATCCGCACCGAGGCGCCGGCCCGCAGTGGCGACTTTTCGATTTTCGGCCTTCCAAAGCTTCCCGGTATCGACCGGCCGGGGGAGAGGTAGCTAAGTGTTTCGTACCAGCGACATCGTCCTGATCGCCGTCATGGTTGCGGCGGCGGCCCTTACCTACAAGGCCAAGCGCGAGGCCGAGGAACAATTGGCGTCGGTGCAGAAGATCCATGCGCAGATACGCTATGAAGAGGACACGATCGACCTGCTCAAGGCGGACTGGAGCCTGCTCACCCAGCCGTCGCGGCTGCAGAAGCTGACCGAACTCTACAAATCACAGCTCGCATTGGAACCGGTCAGCGCTCGTCAGATCGTCGGCATCGGTGATCTGCCGGCCAAAGCCCTAGACATTCAGGACATCTTGAACGGACGCCAGGGTGGTATGGCCGACAATTCCGACCAAGCGCCTCCGGGCGGCAGGGATCCCGTGGTGACCGGAGGCATCGCCCAATGATCGGCAAACTGCTGAAGCGTCGCGCCAGGACGAGTGAAGACGGATCGATCGTGGTCGATGGCGCCCGCAAGGCGACCGGCGGCAAGGGCAGGACGCGCATCGTGATGACGATGGCGGTGTTCTTCGGCATCTTCTCGACCATTTCCGGGCGGCTGGTCTATCTCGGCTTCCAGACCCCCGACATGTCTGGCGGTCCGCAGAGCCGGGTGACGGCATCGCGGCCCGACATTGTCGACCGCAACGGCGAAGTGCTGGCGACGGACATCAAGACGGCGTCGCTGTTTGCCGAACCGCGCCGGATCGTCGACGCCGATGAGGCGATCGAGAAGCTGTCGACGGTGCTTCCGGACATCGACTATGAGCAGACCTACCACAAGCTGAAGAGCGGCGCCGGCTTTGTCTGGCTGCAGCGGCAGCTGACGCCCAAGCAACAGTCCGACATCATGCAGCTCGGCATTCCCGGCTTCGGCTTCCGCACCGAGAAGCGCCGTTTCTATCCGAGCGGCGAGACCTCGTCCTACATTGTCGGGCTTACCAACATCGACAACCAGGGCATCTCCGGAATGGAGAAGTATGTCGACGAGCAGGGCCTGAGCGACCTGCAGGCATCGGGCCTCGCGGTGGCCAAGGATCTCAAGCCGGTGAAGCTTTCGATCGATCTGCGCGTCCAGCATGTGGTGCGCGACGAGATCGCCGCCGGCCTGGAGCGCTATCGCGCCATGGGCGCTGGCGCCGTTGTGCTTAACGTAAAAACCGGCGAAGTGGTGGCGATGGCCTCGGTGCCGGATTTTGATCCGAACAATCCTTACAATGCACAGGACAAGGACCGGCTGAACCGCATGTCGGCGGGTCTCTATGAGATGGGCTCGACCTTCAAGAGCTTCACCTCAGCCATGGCGCTCGATTCCGGCAAGGCGACCATGGCGAGCCGCTTCGATGCTTCGCATCCAATCCGGGTCGGCCATCAGGCCATTCACGATTTCCACGGCAAGAACCGTGTGCTGTCGTTGCCGGAGGTGTTCCTCTATTCGTCCAACATCGGGTCGGCCAGGGAGGCCGAGATGGTCGGTATCGAGGGGCATCGCGAATTCCTGCATCGCCTCGGCATTCTGGACAAGATGCAGACTGAACTGCCGGAAGTCGCCCGCCCGACTGAACCGAAGGTCTGGAAACAGGTCAATTCGTTCACGATCGCCTTCGGCCACGGCGTGTCGACGACACCGCTGCAAGCGGCTGTAGGCTGCGCGGCGCTGATGAATGGTGGCTTCCTGATGAACCCTACCTTCCTGATACGTACGCAGGCGGAAGCGATGGCCACAGCCAAGAAAGTGGTCAGCGAAAAGACCGTCGAAGGCATGCGCTACCTCTATACGCTCAACGCCGAGAAGGGCTCGGCCAGAAATGCCAGAGTCCCCGGCTACCGGGTTGGCGGCAAGACCGGAACAGCCGAGAAGGTCATCAACGGCCGCTACTCGAAGGAGTTGAATTTCAACACCTTCGTCGCCGCCTTCCCGATGGACGATCCGCAGTACCTTGTGTTTACGATTGCCGATGCCCCGCACCCGGAAAAGCCTGGCATGACAGACGTCGCGGCCTCGAATGCGGGCGTTATGGCGGGAAACATCATCAGACGTGCGGCTGCCATGCTTGGCGTGAAGCCAGATTTCAGCCATGAAAATGGTGCAACGCTGGTTTCCTATCAGTGATTCTTAGGGCGCGCCGGCAACAGCGCGCTATTTTGTTGCGGTGAACGGGACTCGATGAAGCTCAGAGATCTAGCCGGTATCCTGCCCGTCGAGGGAATAGCTTCCGTCGATCTGGAGGTTACAGGGATTTCTTCGGATTCCCGCCAGGTAAAACCGGGCGTTGTCTTTTTTGCGCTCGCCGGAACCAAGGCCGATGGTGCCGTTTATGCCGCCGACGCCGCCGCGCGCGGAGCGGCCGCGATCGTGGCGGGCAAGGGCAGCACCATTGCCGGGCTGTCGGTTGCGGTATTGGCGGTCGATGATCCGCGCCTGGCGCTGGCGCTGAGTGCGGCCCGCTATTTCGGCAAGCAGCCGCAGACCATGGTCGCGGTGACCGGCACCAGCGGCAAGACGTCGGTCGCCGCCTTCACCAGACAGATCTGGGAGCAGGCCGGCTATGCCGCCGCTTCGATCGGCACCACCGGCGTGGTGGCGCCGGGCCGCAACGATTATGGCTCGCTGACGACGCCAGATCCGGTCGCTCTGCATCAATTGCTACGGGAATTGGCCGATGCCGGCGTCACCCACGCCTCGATGGAAGCTTCCAGTCATGGGCTCGATCAGCGCCGCCTCGACGGCGTGAAGCTGGCGGCCGGCGGTTTCACCAATCTCGGCCGCGACCATATGGACTATCACCCGACCATCGAGGACTATCACCGCGCCAAATTGCGCCTGTTCGACACACTGCTGCCGAAGGGCGCGCCGGCCGTGATCTTCGCCGACGATCCGTGGTCGGCGCCGACAATCCAGGCCGCACAGGCTGCCGGGCTCAAGGTGCTGACTGTCGGCCGCCATGGCGATTTCCTCAGGCTAAAGCGGGTCGAGCACGAGCGCCACCGCCAGCGCGCCGAGGTCGAGGCCGACGGCGTGCTCTACGAGATCGACCTGCCGCTGGCCGGTGATTTCCAGATTTCGAACGCGCTGGTTTCGGCGGGGCTTGCCATTTCCACGGGAACACCCGTCGCCAAGGCTTTGATGGCGTTGGAGAAACTGAAGGGCGCGCCGGGCCGGCTCGACCTCGTCGGCACCACCGTCAATGGCGCGCCGGTCTATGTCGATTATACCCACAAGCCCGACGCGCTGGAAAACGTGCTGGCCTCGGTGCGGCCGTTCACCACCGGCCGCGTCATCGTCGTGTTCGGCTGCGGCGGCGACCGCGACCGGGGAAAAAGGCCGATCATGGGCGAGATTGCGACGCGGCTTGCCGATGTCGTCATCGTCACCGACGACAATCCGCGCTCCGAAGTGCCGGAAACGATCCGCGCCGCCATCCTCGCGGCTGCCCCCGGTGCCATCGAGATCGGCGACCGGCGCCAGGCGATCCACGAGGCGGTCGCCATGCTGCATGCCGGCGACACGCTGATCGTGGCCGGCAAAGGTCATGAGGAGGGCCAGACGATCGGCTCCGAGACCTTGCATTTCTCCGATCATGAGGAAGTTCGCGCAGCGCTCACGGAGCGTGCCGCATGAGCTTGCTGTGGACCTCCGAGGCGCTGGTTGCCGCCATGGACGGGCGGCCTCTCGGGCCGATGCCGGAAGGCATTTCAGGCATTTCGATCGACAGCCGCAGCCTGCAGCCGGGCGACGCCTTCTTCGCCATCAAGGGCGAGGCGATGGACGGCCATGACTTCGCAACCGCCGCCATCAAGGCCGGTGCCGGCGTGCTGGTGGTGGCCGAAGGCAAGCTGCCGTCGCTCGGCCGGCTGACGGCGCCGATCATCGTCGTCGAGGATGTGCTGGCCGCGCTGGAAAAACTCGGAGTGGCCTCCCGAGAACGCTCCCAAGCCAAAATCATCGCGGTGACCGGTTCGGCCGGCAAGACGACCACCAAGGAAGCGCTGCGCCATGTGCTGCAAGCCGTCGGAAAGGTGCATGCCTCGGCGCAGTCCTTCAACAATCACTGGGGCGTGCCGCTGACTTTGGCGCGCATGCCCAATGATTGCGACTATGCCGTGTTCGAGATTGGCATGAACCATCCCGACGAGATCCGTCCGCTGGTCAAGATGGCAAGGCCGCATGTCGCCATCGTCACTATGATCGCGGCCGCCCACCTTGGCTTCTTCCGCAATCTGGACGAGATCGCCAAGGCCAAAGCCGAGATTTTCGAAGGATTGGAGCCTGAGGGCGCTGTCGTCCTCAACCGCGACGACGCGCGCTTCAAGATTCTCGACAAGATGGCGCAGGCCGCCGGTGTCGAGCACGTCTACGGCTTCGGCGAGAATGCGCGCTCGACCTTCAAGCTCGTCAAATGCGAATTGCATGCGGATCATTCCGACATCACCGCCAGGATCAGCGGCCACGAGGTGACGGCGCGGATCGGCGCACCCGGCCGCCATATGGTGCAGAACGTGCTGGCGGTGCTGGGTGCGGCGCATCTGGTCGGCGCAGATCTCGACAAGGTGGCACTCGCGCTGGCCGATCTTTCGGCCGAACGCGGGCGCGGCAAGCGCCATGTCCTGCGCCACCCCGGTGGCCCGACTTCGAGCGACCCCGGCGGGCCGATCACGCTGATCGACGAGAGCTACAACGCCAATCCGGCATCGATGGCCGCTGCGATGGCATTGCTCAACGCGACGCCGGTGACGGGCGAGGGTCGTCGCATCGCGGTGCTCGGCGATATGCTCGAGCTCGGCGACCACTCGGCCAAGCTGCATGCTGCCCTTGCCGAGCTCATCGTCGGCACCGGGACACAGACCGTCTTTCTCGGCGGCCCGGAGATGCGGGCGCTGGCCGAGATACTGCCGGCCGAGATCAAGACGGAATACCGCGCCGGTGTCGAGGAGCTGAAGCCGGTGCTGCTTGCCGCGCTGAAGCCGGGCGATGTGGTGATGATCAAATCGTCGAAGGGCATCGGTTTTGCAAAACTGGTCGATGCGCTGCTGGGCAAATTCCCTGCTGAATCGACAACCAGAAAACAGACCTAGGTCGGGGGACGAAAAGCGCATGTTTACACTGCTCGTCGATTTTGCGGACAAGGTCTCGGTCTTCAATGTCTTCCGCTACATCACCTTCCGCACCGGCGGGGCGCTGATCACGTCGGCGCTGATCGTCTTCATTTTCGGGCCGACCATCATCAATTCGCTGCGGCTGCGGCAAGGCAAGGGTCAGCCGATCCGCGCCGATGGACCGCAGACACATTTCAAGAAGGCCGGCACGCCGACCATGGGCGGTCTGATGATCCTGTCGGGCATCATCGGCTCGTCGCTTTTGTGGGCGAACCTGTCGAGCATCTATGTCTGGGTGGTGCTGCTGGTGACGCTGGGCTTCGGCTCGATCGGCTTCTACGACGACTATCTCAAGGTGACCAAGCAGTCGCATCTCGGCTTTTCCGGCAAGGCGCGGCTGGCGCTTGAATTCGTCATCGCCGGCATCGCCGCCTGGGCGATCATGCACAATGGCCAGGCGCCGTTCTCGTCGTCGCTGACATTCCCCTTCGCCAAGGAGTTCATCGTCAATCTCGGCTGGTTCTTCATTCCGTTCTCCTGCTTCGTCATCGTCGGCGCCGGCAATGCGGTGAACCTGACCGACGGCCTGGACGGGCTGGCGATCGTGCCGATCATGATCGCGGCGGCCTCCTTCGGCGTCATCGCCTATCTCTCCGGCAACGCCGTCTTCGCCGAATATCTGCAGATCCATTTCGTGCCCGGCACCGGCGAACTGGCGGTCGTGCTTGGCTCGGTCATCGGCGCCGGCCTCGGCTTCCTCTGGTTCAACGCGCCGCCGGCGGCGATCTTCATGGGCGACACCGGCTCGCTGGCCATGGGCGGCCTGATCGGCACGGTCGCGGTCGCCACCAAGCATGAGATCGTGCTGGTCATCGTCGGCGGATTGTTTGTCGTGGAAATCCTGTCCGTCATCATCCAGGTCGGCTATTTCAAGATGACCGGCAAGCGGGTGTTCCTGATGGCGCCGATCCACCATCATTTCGAAAAGCTCGGCTGGACCGAAAGCCAGGTGGTGATCCGCTTCTGGATCATCGCCGTCATCCTGGCGCTGGTTGGCCTGTCGACCCTCAAGCTGAGATAGGAAGCCCTTTGATCCCCGCCGCATCCTTTTCAGGCAAGCACGTTTCGCTCTTCGGGCTCGGTGGCTCGGGGATCGCGACGGCGCGCGCGCTGATCGAGGGTGGGGCGGACGTGCTGGCCTGGGACGATAATCCCGACAGCGTCGCCAAGGC
>NZ_RZRQ01000329.1:0-6477 GCF_003997785.1 Mesorhizobium sp. M7D.F.Ca.US.004.01.2.1
CATCTGGACGGTGTTTGCCAGCATCAATCCGATCTTCCTGTCGAGCAGCAACCTGGTCAATCTGCTGTTCGATTGCTCCACCGTCGGCGTCATTGCGCTCGGCATCGTCTGCGTTTTGATGGTCGGCGAGATCGACCTGTCGGTCGGCTCGATCAGCGGCTTTGCCTCGGCGATGGTCGGCACGCTGTGGGTCAACCAGGGCTGGCCGGTGGCGCTCGCCATTCTTGCCGCTATCGCCGTCGGCGGCTTCATCGGCGCGCTCTATGCGCTGCTGTTCAACCGGCTCGGCATGCCGAGCTTCGTCTCGACGCTGGCCGGCCTGCTGGCGGTGCTTGGGCTGCAGCTCTACATCCTCGGCTCGACAGGCTCGATCAACCTACCTTACGGCTCGAACCTGGTGAATTTCGGCCAGTTGCTGATGATGCCGAAGTTCGTGTCGTTCGGGCTGGCGGCCGTTCCCGGCATCGTCATGCTGGTCACCGGCCTGCGCACCGTTGCGCGCCGCCGCGCCGCCAATCTGTCGGCGCCGTCGACGGGCGGTCTCATCACGCGAGCGGCCGTCATCACGGTCATTCTCGAACTCATCGTCTTCTATCTCAACCAGGCGCGCGGTATTCCGTGGATGTTCGGCCTGTTCGTCGGCCTGGTCATCGCAATGCATTACGCGCTGACGCGGACGAAATGGGGCCGCTCGATGTCGGCGGTCGGCGGCAACCGCGAGGCGGCAAGGCGCGCCGGCATCAATGTGCGGCTGATCTATTCCAGCGCCTTCGTGCTGTGCTCGATGCTGGCCGCCTTCGGCGGCGTGCTGTCGGCGGCCCGCCTGGCTTCCGCCAGCCAGCAGGCCGGCACCGGCGACGTCAATCTCAACGCCATCGCGGCGGCCGTCATCGGCGGCACCAGCCTGTTCGGCGGTCGCGGCAGCGCTTATTCGGCACTGCTCGGCATCATCGTCATCCAGTCGATCGCCAGCGGCCTGACGCTGCTCGATCTGTCCTCGTCGCTTCGGTACATGATCACCGGCGCCGTGCTTGCCATCGCAGTCATCGTCGACTCGCTGGCACGCCGCTCGCGTGTCTCGCATGGCCGGGCCTGAACCCATCAACAGGAAGCAAGACATGAGCGAAGAACTGTCCGGAAAAGTTGCCGCCGTCACCGGCGCGGCATCAGGCATCGGCCTCGAATGCGCCAGGCATATGCTGGCGGCCGGCGCCACCGTGGTGCTGGTCGACCGCGCCGAGGCGACGCTGAATACATTGTGCGCCGAGCTCGGCCCCAAGGCGATCCCGCTGGTGATCGACCTGATGCAGCCGGCAAGCGTCGCCAGCATGATGCCGCAGATTCTGGAGAAGGCCGGACAGCTCGATATCTTCCATGCCAATGCCGGCGCCTATGTCGGCGGCGAGGTGGCGACCGGCGATCCCGACGCCTGGGACCGGATGCTCAACCTCAACATCAATGCCTGCTTCCGCTCGATCCAGGCGGTGCTGCCGCACATGATCGAACGCAAGACCGGCGACATCATCGTCACCAGTTCGATCGCCGGACTGGTTCCGGTGGTCTGGGAGCCGATCTACACTGCGTCCAAGCACGCCGTGCAGGCCTTCGTCCACACGGTGCGGCGGCAGGTCGCCAAGCATGGCCTGCGCGTCGGCGCTGTGGCGCCTGGCCCGGTGGTGACGGCGCTGGTCAGCGACTGGCCAAAGGCGAAACTCGAGGAAGAACTCGCCGCCGGCGGCCTGATGCAGCCGCGCGAGGTGGCCGAAGCTGTCATGTTCATGCTGACCCGGCCGCGCAACGTGACGATCCGGGATCTGGTGATTTTGCCACAGAGCAATGATCTTTAGGGCAGTAGGGCAGTAGGGCAGTAGGGCAGTAGGGCAGTAGGATTGCTCTGCTGTTCAATGCCCGGGCCCAAGCCAAGCCACTATTCCCTATTCCCCTACTGCCTTACTGCCCTACTCCCTTACTGCCCTAAACCGAAGGTTTCCCCCATGCCCCACTATCTCGGCATCGACGTCGGCACCGGCAGCGCGCGGGCCGGGGTGTTCGACCACACGGGAAACCTGCTTGCCTCGGCCAAGCAGGACATTGAGGTGTGGCGCGAGGCCGGCGACATTGTCGAGCAGTCGAGCAATGATATCTGGCGGGCGGTGTGCGTTGCCACGCGCGCCGCTGTCGCGCAGGCTGGCGTGGCGCCGGAAGCGATCGCCGGCATTGGCTTCGACGCCACCTGTTCTCTGGTGGTGCTGGGCGAGGGCGGCGTGCCGCTGGCGGTCAGCAAATCGGGAAAACCCGAACGCAACATCATCGTCTGGATGGATCATCGCGCGGTCGAGCAGACGCGCCGCATCAACCGCAGCGGCGAGACGGTGCTGAATTATGTCGGCGGCGTCATCTCGCCAGAGATGGAAACGCCGAAATTGCTGTGGCTGGCGGAAAACCTGCCCGCCACTTTCGATGCCGCCTGGCAATTCATGGACCTCGCCGATTTCCTCACCTGGCGGGCGACCGGCAGCCTTGCCCGCTCGGTCTGCACGGTGACCTGCAAATGGACCTATCTGGCGCATGAGAGCCGCTGGGACGAGACCTATTTCCGCAAGATTGGTCTTGGCAGCCTAGCCGACGATGCATTCGCGCGCATCGGCACCGAGATCGTGCCGGCCGGTGCGGCACTCGGCGGCGGTCTGACCGCGCAGGCAGCAGTGGATCTTGGCCTCAACCCCGGCACCGCGGTGGCCGCCGGGTTGATCGATGCACATGCCGGCGGCGTCGGCACGGTCGGCGCGCGCGGCGAGTTCGGCAGCGTTCTGTCGCGCATGGCCTATGTCTTCGGCACCTCGGCCTGCACCATGTCGTCGACCGCGGAGCCTGCCTTCGTCGACGGCGTCTGGGGTCCGTATTTCTCTGCCATGGTGCCGGGCCTGTGGCTGAACGAGGGCGGGCAATCGGCAGCCGGTGCGGCCATCGACCATCTGGTGGGCATGCACCCGGCGGCCGGTGAAGCGGCGGCCAAGGCGCAGGCCGAGGGGCTGAGCCTCAGCGCCTGGCTGTCGCTGCAGGCGCAAAGCCGCAAGGGAGCCGCGGCGACGCCGGCGCTGGTCGGCGGCATCCATGTCGTGCCGGAATTTCTCGGCAACCGCGCGCCTTTCGCCGATCCGGATGCACGCGCGCTGATTGCCGGGCTCGATCTCGACACCAGCCTCGACAGCCTGGTCGGGCTCTATGTCGCCGGCGTTTGCGGGCTGGGCTACGGCGCGCGCCAGATCGTGCGGGCCGAGCATGACAAGGGCATTCCCGTCGACACCATCGTCGTTAGTGGCGGCGCCGGGCAAAGCCCGCTGGTGCGCCAGCTGCTTGCCGACACGACAGGCATGGTGGTGGTGGCGTCGACCTCACCCGAGCCGGTGCTGCTCGGCTCGGCGATGCTGGGTGCCGTCGCTGCCGGGAGCTACAAGGACCTGGTGACGGCGATGGCCGGCATGTCGGAACTCGGCGAGGTCTATCATCCCGACGCTACGCTGGCCGACTGGCATGCCAAGCGCTTCGCCGCGTTCGAGCTGCTGCAGCAGGCGGGCAAGGCGATCCGGAGTTGAAGCGAGCGACTCCTGTCTGGCTTTGTCAGGAGCGTCGCGAACACCGCTTGGCGGCTTAGCCGGAAGCTGGCAGCTTTGTTCTGACGCAGACCCTCTGGCAGCATGGCTATGCGACGAGGGCAGAGCGACAGGGAGGCCCGATGGCAGACGAGAAACCGCCCGTGCCATTCGCATCGGACAGCGTGCCATGGACGGAATGGTCCGATGTGCCGCGCTTCGGCGTGCGCTACCGGCATTTGTCGCTGGCCGCGCTTGGTGAGAATTACCATGTCGGCGTGGCGATCGAGGAGTTGCCGGCGGGCAAGCAGACCTCGCCGGCGCATTACCATATTTTCGAGGAGGAGCATGTCTTCATCCTCGAAGGGGCGCTCACCGCTTATGTCGGCGCCGCCGCCTATGCCATGAAGGCCGGCGACTACATCTGTTTTCCGGCCGGTACAGCGGCGGGGCATTGCCTGATCAACACCAGCGACGCGCCGTGCCGCTATGTCATTGTCGGCGAGCGCAACCCGAACGACGTTGTCGTCTACACCGCCTCCAATAAGGTGCTGGTGCGCGCGCTGGGCAGCCGTGCGATCTTCGATCTCGCTGCAACCCGAAGCTACTGGGACGGCGAGGACACCGGCCTTGCCACCGGCGATCCGTTGCCGTCGGATGTGACAGCCGGTGTCACCAAGGCAGCAGCCACTCCGATCCCGCCGGTCGCCAGCGATGCCGTCGAGTGGAAACAGGAAGGCGAGGGGGCGCGGTTCGGTGGTCAGTCCAAACACCTCACCTATGCCGCCTTGGGACGGTCCGACTATCATGTCGGCATGCTGATCGAGGCTCCGGCCCCCGGCATGCGCCTGGCGCCTAGGCACTATCACATGCTCGAAGAGGAACATGCGCTGATCCTGGAGGGGCAGGTGACGCTGCTGCTTGGCGAGGAGCGCCACGAAATGAAAGCCGGCGACTATGTCTGTTTTCCCGCCGGCCTGGCGGTCGGCCATTCCTTCCTCAATAGCGGTACGGGACCGTGCCGCTATCTGATGATCGGCGAGAAAAACCCCAACGAGGTCTGCGTCTATCCCGATTCCAACAAGATGGCGGTCGACGCCTTGCGCCGGCGCGACGGCATTTTCGACATGGCTGGGGTGAAGCGGTACTGGGATGGCGAAGAGACGGAATAAGACGCTCCAGCCACACCAATATCGCGCGCTGAAGCTGTTTCTCGTGAACTCATTGAACAGACTGGATGAGCCATAGGAGAGCGAGAAGGTTGGCGAGCGATGTGCCGGCCGGGCCGAAGGTTTTCATCCGGTCGTCGATCGTGGTGCCTATGACGGCATCCCCAGCCTGCACGAGGATCATTATCCAGGCGATGGCTTCAAGCCATTCCGTCGAACCCGTAAAAAATGGCACGGCGCTTGCGACCACCAAAGCTGCGCTGCGCGAACAGCCGTACAATGCCACTGTCCGGGCGCTGCCGGTTTCGTTCATGATGGCAGCCAGGGAGAAACCGAGACTGACAACCGCGCTGAGAGCTGTGACCAACGCGCAAACGATGAAGGGTGCGAACATGAGATTCCATGGCTTGTGTGAGGGACATCTTACTCGAATAGGCACCAGTGAGGAGATCAAGATTTTTCACGGCCTGCCGCCCCTCAGTTACAATGCCGGCGCGGTCGGATTCAGGACGCCAATGGCGTCAACCGCGCTCACAGCTCCTTCTGCGCCAACTCCCTGAACTGGTCGGGCACCGAGCGTGCCGCCTCCAGCGCCACCGTGCCGTAGCCGACCGCCTGTTTGCCGAAGCGCTCGCGGATCTTGTCGATGGCGCGGTCGGCGTCGAAGCGTGCCAGGCCTTTCCTGGTGCCGGGCCGGCGTTTCTCGTCGGCGAGGCCGAGCGGCAGGTCGAGCTGCAACTCGAAGCTTTCCTCGAGATGCGACACCGAGATCGCCAGCAGCGAAATCGTTTTCTCCTGGCGGTGGTCGGCGAGCACGCCGCGCACCAGATCGCCGGCGATCTCGGCCAGCATCGTGGTCGCCGAGATCGGCTGGTCAAGGGTGATCGAGCGGGTGACGGCGCTGAGATCGGCAAAGCGCACGCGCACCGTCACGGTGCGGCCGGGCCGCGCCTTGGCGCGCAGCCGGCTGGCGACGCGGTCGGCCAGATGCAGCAGAGTGGGCACGATGACATCAGCCACGGCGGGCTTTTGGCCGAGCGCCGATTGGGCACCGGCCGAGCGCGCCCGGCGATGCGTTTCGAGTTTCCGCGGGTCGCGGTTCCATGACAGCGCGGCGAGCTTTTCGCCGGCGGCCGGACCGAGCAGCCGTGTCAAGGCGCTGCTGTGCGTCCTGGCCAGTTGGCCGATGGTCTCGACACCGATTTCCGCCAGCCGAGCCTTAGTCGCCGGGCCGACGCCCCACATCAGCCCGACGGGCAGGTCGTGCAGGAAGGCGATCTCCGTGCCGGGCTCGACCACCACCAGCCCGTCGGGCTTGGCGACCTGCGAGGCGATCTTGGCCAGGTGCTTGGTGCGCGCCACGCCGATCGAGATCGGCAGGCCGAGTTCGGCCCGCACGCGGCGGCGGATGGTTGTGGCGATCTCTTGTGGCGAGCCGAACAAATGCGTGCAGCCGGCGACGTCGGCAAAGGCCTCGTCGATGGAGATGCGTTCGACCAGCGGCGTGAAATCGTCGAGCACCTTGATCGCCGCGTCGCCAAGCCGCTGGTAGTCGCTGAAATTGCCGCCGACGAAGATCAGCTGCGGGCAGAGCTCGCGCGCCTTGCGCCCCGGCATGCCGCCGCGCACGCCAAAGGCGCGCGCCTCGTAGGAGGCGGCGAGCACAACGCCACCGCCCACCGCGATCGGCTTGCCGCGCAGCGACGGGTCGAGCA
>NZ_RZRQ01000032.1:0-31720 GCF_003997785.1 Mesorhizobium sp. M7D.F.Ca.US.004.01.2.1
GTCTTGGCCTTTGCCAGAAGCGCCTCGCCGATCTCAACGCGCTCGCGCAATTCCTTGGTTGGCAGCAGCCGGGCAAGCAGCGGCGCGGGTTCGACGGCCGTCAAGACGCGCGCGCCGGCCGCCTGGATCGCCATCTGCTCCGGGCTGAACAAAAGAAAGATAAGGTCGACGACCATGTCGGCCTGCTTCAGTGCTTCGACCGCCTCAGGATTGGCCGCCAGGCCGGTCTCGCCGACCGCCCAGGCGCCATTGCCGGGCAACGGCGCGGGCAGGCGCATGTGATACATGCGTGCGCCGAGGCGCTGGCCGGCGGCGAGGAAGGCGTCGGCATAGTCGAGCCGCTCGCCGCCTTGCGACAGCACGATGACCTTCTCTCCTTCATGCACGCCGCTGAGCGTGAGCTGGTGCAGGCAGATTTCAGTCAGAACGTTGCGGTCCATTCAGCGATCTCCTTTGCAATGTGGGCGGCGTCGCGGCCCATGGGATTCGGTTATGCTTTCTGCTTGGGCGCTCTTCGCTGACCGGCGCGCCCGATTTCGTCCAGCGCCTCTTTCAGGCCGACGACGTCGCCATATTTGGCATCGATGTCGAACAGGTTGGCTTCATGCGGCCCGGCGTGCCGGTCGCCAACGCAATCCCTGACCACGATGGTTCGGAAGCCGTGCTGGACGGCATCGACGGCGCTTGCCCGGATGCAGCCGCTGGTCGAGCAGCCGGCGAGTATGACCGTGTCGATGCCATCGGCATGCAGCATCGGCGCGAGACTGGTGCCAAAGAAGGCGCTGGCATACTGCTTGGTGACCACCAGTTCACCTGGGAGCGGTTCGACGCGGTCGCAGAACTCCGCCAGCGGGCTGCCGGGGACCAGGGCCGCCATAACCGGCGCCTTCTTCACCCAGATCCCGCCGTCGGCGCAGTTCGGCGCGCGGTAGAGGATGTTGGTGTGGATCACCGGCATGCCGGCTTGGCGCGCCGCCGCCAGCAGCTCGGGCGTGCGTGCGACGGCTTCAACCACGCCCTGCGCGAAGAGAGGCGCGCCGGGGGTCGTGTAGGCCTTCATGAAATCGATCACCAGCAGCGCGGGCTTGCGCCCGAAGCCGATGCGATGGCCCCAGACGCCGCTGTAGTTGTCGGCTGCCGCCTGCGTTTCCGCCTCGATGGGAATTGCCCGTTGAGTCAACGCCACCTCCCTCAGTACGCGCCGGAAAGCAGCGCGCCGGCGCCGGGAACGACCGGCTCCAGGCCGAGCGCCTTCAGCAGGCCGTAGGTGGTGGCGACCGCCGCCGTCAGCACGGGTTTTCCGGTAAGGGCTTCGACCTTGGCGACGACGGGCAGCGACGGCATCTGCACGCAAGCCGACAGCACGACCACGTCAACGCCTTCAAGGTTCATGCCGGCAACGATGCCGGGCAGGTTTTCGGGATCGTGGCGCGCCACGTCGAGATTGTCGGGGATTTCCAGCGCGCGCCAGTCGGCGACCTCGAAACCCTCCTCCCGGATGTAGTTGACCACGAGTTCGGTCAGCGGCCGCATATAAGGCGCCACGACCGCGATGCGTTTGGCCTTGAGCACCTTGAGGCCGTCGATCAGCCCACCGGCGCTGGTGACGACGGGAATGTCGGCGCCATTCTCCTGCGTGCGGCCGCGCAGCCGCGCCTCCGCCTGCCGGTGATAGCCAAGTCCCATCGCCATGATGGCGACCAGGCAGGCATAGCCCAGCACATCGACGCGGGCATCCGAAAGCTCGGCGGCGCAACGGTCGGACTCGCCGTCCATGGCGGCGAGCTCGTCCTTGCTGACCGTTTTCATGCGCATGCGGCTCGAATGGAAGGTGAAGCGCTCGGGCCGGATGCCTTGGCGAGCCAAAAGCATCGCCGGAATCTCGGTCTCCATTGTCGTGTTGGAACTCGGCACGATCTGGCCGATCCGGAACGGTCTCGTGGTCATGCCGCTTTCCTCGCTGCCAGTGCGGTTCCGAGCAGCCGGTCAGCCGCGGCCAGAAATCCTTCGAGATTGTCCCAGGGGATCATGTGTCCGGCATCGGGCACGTGCTCGATGCGGATGCCGGGGTTGAGCGACTGAATTTCCGCTTCGTCGGCGGGTTCGATGACGCCGCCGCGCGTCGCCACCATCAGGCCAGCAGGGACGGGAAGACCGGACAGATCGCGGTGAATGTCATCGGTATGAAAGCCTTCGAAGGCCGTCACGATGGCGGGCTTAAAGCAGGTGTGCAGCCACTCGGCCCTAAGCGCGAGCTGCTCGCGGCTCCAGATGGGGCAGAAGGTGCGCATCGCCTCTGCGTCCATGCCCCTTTCCGCCTGTCGTATCGAATCCACATACCAGGCAAGCTTCGAAGGGTAGGGTCGGCGGCCTGGGCCTGAGACGGGCGGGTCGACGAGCAGCAGCCGTGCCATGCCGGCCGGGTTGCGCGTCGCCGCGCGGATCGCGATACGCGCGCCCATCGAATGGCCGAGCACCGTCACGCCGGAAAGGCCGAGCGCCGCGATGAAGCCCGACAAGTCGTTGGCGAGGCTGTCGAGGCGATAGTCGAGGTCCGGGCCAGATTGCGACAGGCCGCGCCCACGAACATCGAGGACGTAAACGTCGAATTCACGAGCGAGCCTTTCGGCGACAAAGCCCCACGTCACGGCCGGGCTGGTGATGCCAGGCACCAGCACCAGCGGCGCCCCCGTTCCGCGATAACGCAGGTAGTGCTGGCGGATGCCGTTGGCTGCGACATTGGCGCCTGTGACCGTTGCCGCGCTCACTGCGCCGCCTCGCTGCTCTGCAGCGGCGTCTCATAGACGTCGTAGCCGAACACCCAGGCCGGGTCTTCCTGGCTGCGCAGCCAGGTATTGGCGTTGGAAACCGCCTGCACGCGCGAGGCGCGATCCCTGCGGTTTGCTTCGTACAGGGCGAAGGCCGATGCGTGGTTGCCGGTCCCGGTCTCGCCGAGACACCGCGCCAGCATGGCCGCGTCCTCGATCGCCATGGCCGCACCCTGCGCCATATGCGGCTTCATCGGGTGGCAGGCATCGCCGAGCAGCACCATCCGCCCCTCGCTCCAGACCGGCAATGGTTTGCGGTTGAGCAGCGGCCATTTGGTGACCTCGTCGCTGGCGTCGATCAGCGCTTCGACGACCGGATGGCAACCGGCAAAGGATTGCCGCATCTCCTCGCGGCTCGACGGTACGAACGCCCCGTCGAAATCCCAGGCCGGGTGGGGAACGCCGGTGACGTAGTAGTACCCACTGCGGTCCGCGGTGGTGTGGTAAACCATCATGTGGCGGTCCTCGAACCACCATTTCACGCAATCTTCGAAGTCCAGGCCGTAGCGTCTCAGCTTGTCGGACGAAATCACCGCCCTGTGGGCGACCCAGCCGCTGTAGTTCGGCTTTTCCTCGCCGAGCAGAGCTTCGCGGACCTTCGAGTTGATGCCGTCGGCGCCGATAACGATGTCGGCCGTGACCCGAGTGCCGTCGGCGAAGCTGAGTTCGACGCCGGCGCCATTGTCCGCGACCGCGTCCAGCCGCCTGCCGAAGTGCAGGTTTTCCGGCCGCAACAGCGACACCTGGAGCGCGTGCAGATCGCCGCGATGGATGGTCACATAGGGAGCGCCATACTCTTTTTCGGCGAACGCGCCGAGCCGAATTCGGGAAAGATACTCGCCGGAGCGCCCGTCACGGCTGAACCAGAAATCGGGCTTCGATCCCATGGCGACGACAGCGTCGTCCATCCCGAGTTGACGAAACACCCGCATGACATTGGGACCCATATGGATGCCGGCGCCGATGCGTGAGAATGCGGGCGCTTGTTCGAATACATCGACCTGAAAGCCGGCTTGCTGAAGAAGGGCGCCGCCGGCGGCGCCTCCGAGGCCAGCGCCAATGACGGCAATTTGCGTTTGGATTGGCATGGGCTTGTCGACCCTCCCGTATGAGATCACAGCTGCGACAATCTGCACATTTAGAGAGTACACACTGTAAATGTCAATCGTAAAATGAGGAATCAGAGGAGGACTTTCGCTGTGTACGGCGCCTTTGACATAACCTGCAAACCGAGTATTATAGTGTATGCACTTTTTTTTGGCACGTTCACGATGGGGCTCTGGTGCGGCTTGGGGCCCGATAAAAAGGACGGGACGCGGGCAACCGCGCCTTGATCCCTGCAGGTCCGGCTTCCAACAGACTGTCGGGCAATGTGTCTCGGAAATCGAATATGAAAGCAGCGGAAGCTGTCTTGCATTGCGCGACGACGGCGTTTTATGCATGCGTCGGATGCTACGACTTTGGAGTGGGACACGCGGTGCCGGATCACAGGCCAAACCAAGCGGATCGCATCGAGAATGCGGATCGCTATGTTTTCACGGACCAGGTCGGCTACCTGCTTCGGCGGGCCTATCAGCGACATCTCGCAATCTTTCAGGCGAATGCCGGCGATCCGCAGCTGACGGCAGTTCAATTTTCGACGTTGTGTGCGCTAAAGGACAGCGGCCCTCAGTCGCAAGGCGAACTCGTGAAGGCAACAAGCGTCGATCAGGGCACAATTCGCGGGATCATCGACAGGCTGAAGAATCGCGGCTTGATCGCATTTTCGAAGGACGGCGCGGATGCGCGCAAGGTAATCGTCTCCATCACGGCCGCCGGTCTGCAATTGCTGGAAGCTGTCGTGCCTCATGCGAGAGATGTCACCGAACTGACCTTGAAGCCCCTCAATCCTGCCGAGCGTATGGCACTTCTCCACACGCTTCGCCTGCTCGGCGACGATACAGACCCGAACGACTGAAGTACGCCATAGTGATTGCAGGTTTCAGCAAGTCAGGATGGCGGCCTTGATTGCGCTGAAGGTCAACGGATTGGCAGTCCAGGTCTCCGTCGCACCGTCGACGCCGCTCCTCCTCGTGTTGCGAAACGACCTCGGCCTGTATGGCCCAAAATACGGTTGCGGCCTTGCTGAGTGCGGAGCCTGTGCGGTCCTCGTCGGTGATACCGCGGTTCGCTCGTGTACGGTGCCGGTCGGCGCGACCACCGGCCGGCCCATCACCACATTGGAAGGGCTCGGAACGCCGCAGCACCCGCATCCCGTACAAGCCGCGTTTATCGCAAACAACGCCGCTCAGTGTGGTTACTGTATCAACGGCATGATTGTCGCCGCCGTGGCGTTGCTCAGAAGCAATTCCAGTCCCGATGAGACCGCCATTCGAACCGCCCTGCGTCACCATCTTTGCCGCTGCGGCACGCATCTCGAAATCCTTGCCGCCGTGCGCGAAGCGGCGCTCGCCACATCCAAGGTCGCGAGCGCGAACGTCGAAGAGGCGGCTTCATGACCGGCCCGCGTGATCGGTCTGTCGCGACCTATCTGAAAGGTCCCGATACGCTTTTGGTTCTGCGCCCAAATTCTTTGGCGGGCAGGGACGACGAATTGTTCCTTGCGCTCGACGCGGACGGCCGTGTCATCGCGTTCAACGGTCATGTCGATCTAGGCACCGGGATCCGCACCGCATTGGCCCAGATCGTGGCCGAGGAGTTGGACGTTCCATTCGAACGCGTCCGGATGGTGCTTGGATCGACCGCGGCCGCACCGGATCAGGGCGCGACGATTGCCAGCGAAACCATCCAGATCACCGCAAAGCCGCTGCGAGCTGCCGCTGCGACCGCCCGCGCCCATCTACTGCAACTGGCTGCCGCGCGGTTTGCCATGAAGGCGGAAGACCTGGTCATCGAGGACGGGGTGATCCGCGCGGCAAATTCGGAAGAAAACCGCTTCGTTACCTTTGGTCATCTCATCGCAGGCGGCAACACGCGCCTCTTCATCGATCAGCGCGCACCCGTAAAGCGGGCGGCGCAATACCGGATCGTCGGCCGTTCCCAGCCGCGAAGCGATATACCAGCCAAAGTCACCGGCAGGTTCACCTATGTCCACGACGTGCGACTGCCCGGCATGCTGCACGGCCGCGTCGTCAGGCCGCCTTATGCCGGTTTCGACTCCGGTATTCATGTCGGCTCCAGCCTGATTTCGGTGGATGAGAACTCGGTCGCAGATGCGCCGGGGATGGTGGCGGTGGTGGTGATAGGCGACTTCGTCGGCGTGGTTGCGGCACGCGAGGAGCAGGCCATCGAGGCAATGCAGAGTCTCAAGGTGGAGTGGCGCAGCGCCCCCGATATGCCCGACCTCAATACGCCCGAGGCGGCCTTGCGCGGGAATCCATCGACAGCCCGAAAGCTGGCCGATCGAGGAGATGTTGAACGCGGCCTCGGCGCGACAGCCGAGCCGATGCAGCGCACTTATGTCTGGCCTTACCAGATGCATGGTTCGATCGGACCGTCCTGTGCGGTCGCCGACTGGCGCGACGACGGCCTGACCGTCTGGTCGGGCACGCAGAACCCATTTCCGATGCGCACCGACCTGGCAAAACTTCTCGACATATCGGAAGAGCGGATCGTCGTCGAACGGCTGGAAGCCGCTGGATGCTACGGACGCAACTGCGCTGACGACGTAACTGCTGACGCCGCTCTAATGTCCAGGGCAGTCGGGCGGCCGGTGCGCGTCCAACTTACCCGCGAGCAGGAACACGCGTGGGAGCCAAAGGGTGCCGCGCAGATCATCGACGTGCGCGGCGGCCTGGACGAGGAGGGTGGTCCGGCTGCCTATGACTTCGAAACCCGCTATCCGTCCAATCTGGCACCAACCCTTCCGCTGATCCTGACCGGAAAGGTCTCGCCGGTCCCCGAAGTCGCGCTGATGGGAGATCGCACAGCTGTTCCTCCCTACGCATTCGGCAATCTGCGCGTCACTGTCCACGATATGCCGCCGCTGGCTCGCGCCTCGTGGTTTCGTGGCGTTTCGGCGCTGCCAAACAGCTTTGCGCATGAATCCTTCATCGACGAGTTGGCTACGGCGGCTCAAGTCGATCCCGTGGAATACCGCCTGCGCTATCTCACCGATCCGCGCGCGATCGATCTGGTCCGAGCCGTGGCCGAGCGCTCCGGATGGAAGCCCCACATCAAGCCGGGCACGCATGGCCACGAGGGCGACATTCTGTACGGGCGCGGCTTTGCTTATGCTGTCTATGTCCATGGTCCTTTCCCCGGGAAGGCGGCGGCTTGGGCAGCTTGGGTCGCCGACGTGGCGGTGAACAAGGTGACGGGCGAGATCGCCGTGACCAAAGTTGTCTGCGGGCAGGACACAGGCGCGGTCATCAACCCTGACGGCGTGCGTCACCAGATCCATGGCAACGTCATCCAGTCGACCAGCCGGGTTCTCAAGGAAGAGGTGAACTTCTCATCCAGCGCTGTCACCAGCCTGGAATGGGGCGCCTATCCGATCATCGGCTTTCCCGAGGTGCCGGACATTGACGTGCTGATGATCCCGCGCCCCGACGAGCCGCCCTTGGGCGCCGGCGAGTCCGCATCGGTGCCGAGTGCCGCCGCCATTGCCAACGCGGTTTTCGACGCCACAGGCGTGCGCTTTCGCGAGCTGCCGCTGACGCCGGAACGCGTGCGCGCTGCCTTGAATCCGCTGACGATCCCGCCGCCATCGAACGAAAACAGGCGAACGGCCAAACGTTCGAGCCTGAGGTTCGCCTGGCCACTCGCCGGCGCCCTTTCCGGCGCTGTCGCCCTCGGCGCGGGGATTTTTCCATTCAATGCGGCCATAGCCCCGGTGGCGCGTCCGCTACCCGACGTCTTTTCGCCTGCGACGATCGAGCGTGGCCGACTGGCGGCTGCGGTGGGAGCCTGCAACGTCTGCCATGTCGGCGCCGGCGGCAGGCCGTTCGCGGGGGGTAGGGCTCTCGAAACCCCTTTCGGTATCGTCTACGCCACCAACATCACCCCGGATGAAGCGGCCGGCATCGGCAGTTGGTCCTATCCGGCTTTCGCCCGGGCGATGCGCCAGGGCGTCGCCCGCGACGGACATCACCTCTATCCGGCACATCCTTACACATCCTTTGCCAAAACAAGCGAAGCCGATCTCGAGGCGCTCTATGCCTATCTGATGGCCCAGCCGGCGACAGCGGCGAAAGCACCGCAAACACAGCTGCGTTTTCCCTTTGGCATGCGGCCATTAATGGCCGGGTGGAACGCGCTTTTCTTGTCGTCGTCGCCGGCACCGGCTGATCCCACCCGCGATATCGCGTGGAACCGGGGCGCGGAACTGGTGGAAGGGCTTGGCCACTGCAGCGCCTGCCATTCGCCGCGCAATGCCATCGGCGGAGAGATCAAGGGGTCAATGCATCTTGCTGGTGGCGCCGCAGACGGCTGGTACGCGCATGCGCTTACGGCGAAATCCTTTTCGCCCGTAACCTGGAACGAAAGGGCTTTCTACGATTATCTGCGAACCGGGCATTCCGCCGCACACGGAGCGGCGGGAGGGCCGATGGCTCATGTGATCGATTCGATGGCACCGCTTCCGGATGCGGACATCAGAGCGATGGCGGTCTACCTTGCGAGCTTCAACGTTGGCGGTCAAACGTCCGCGAGTGGCGCGTCGGTCCAGAGCATCATCGCCGCCGCAAATCTGGCCGCACCGGACGCGGCAGTGGCTTTCCCTCGGGGTGCGCGCCTGTTTGCCGGCGCTTGCGAGATTTGTCACTCGGAAACGTCGCCCATCACGTCGCTTGCCCTTAACACCAATCTGCATGCCGACGCGCCGGAGAATCTGCTCCATGCCGTCCTGGAAGGCGTGTTCGCGCCGGCAGCCTCGCCGCTCAGGACAGACGCGGGTGATTTCGGCGTCATGGCGATGCCGGCCTTCGGCGGCGTGCTGCATGATGCCGATCTGATTGACCTCGTGGGCTATCTAAGGGCGCGTTTCGCACCCGGAAAACCCGACTGGCAAGCCATCCCGGACTCACTCGCCGCCCTCCGATCCGCTCATCATTGAACCAACGAAAATATCACTTCCAAACACCAACGTTCCCGCCGAACGGCCAGGGGAGATGGTGTTCCCACCGCTCGGGGCACGCATCACGCCTGTCCCGTTCTCGTCAGTCGCGCAAGACGACAACCATCCGGCCGCCTGCCGAAACTCGCTTTGGACGCCACAGCCTTCGTCGCCCGGTCATCGATTTCGAGACGGCTCAGGTTCTGCTGTGTAACAAGCGATCCTGGCTGCATCAAAGGCAGATGGTGTTGTCTTGGGCAGCCGAAGAAGGTCAGGGATGGCATCGTCGGCCCAGCCTGTCAGCGAGGCGACCATTTGGCGAGCCGGGCGGCGAGATCGGCCCGCACGATCGGCACGTCGCGATAGGCTTGCATGGCGCGCTCCTCGACGGTCACCCGGATCGTCGGCGCCAGGAGGTCGAAGCCGTAGGAAAGGCCGCCGCCCATCACGATCAGGTCGGGGCGAAAAGAGATGCAAGAGGTTGGTAAGCCGATGCGGAGCCACTTGGCTTGACCAGTTGGCGAGCCGCCGCATCACCCGTCCGCGCGGCCTCCACGACATGCCGCGCCGAATCGCCATTGTTCGAAAGGCGCCTGGGCAGCGAGACGTCGCTCGGCGCGGCATGTCGTGTCGCCCGTCCAAGCGCGGTGCCGGAGGCGACCGCCTCGGATTGATAGATGCTCTCGAAATGGCACCGCTGGATCATCCTCAATAGCCCGTGAGATCAACCGCAGGACTACTCGGCAGCCAAAGGCAGCGGCCGTTCACGCCTGTGCTTTATCGTCAGCCAAAGATCCTCGTTCTCGATGACGCAGGCAGTCAGCGCGGCGCCGCTTCGTGTTGTCTCGCACCACGCAATCGTCTGCATATCGCTCATCGCCCCCGGGTGGCCATGGACAGCGATTCGTTGACGCCGTACGAGCGGACGTCGATGTCGGTGATGCCGAAATCCTTCAAGCGCGCGGAATGTTTCTCTGTATACGTTTGCGCGCGCGCGACGCTGTCGAACAGATATACTCCGCCCGCGACACCTCGATCAGCCGCCTCGGTCCACACCTTCCAAATCAGCCCCGGCTCATTGGCGATGTCCAAGGCCAATCCATCTAGCACACGGGCCATCTCTTCGCCCCACGGCCCGCGGAACCCGAATTCAAACACCAGAAGCGTCGTCATGGTCAGTCCTTTCCAATGCTTGAAATTTCGCGCCCGCCAGCTCGGGCGGGTGTCGATAGTAGATCGACCGTTGCTTCATGCGCATCGTTAGATGCTTGCGCCCCACGAAGCCTACCTCCACGTGGCTCGAAACCACCGATCAGCCGCTCGGCCGTCCACAGCTAGTCTGCTGAGATCGCCACGATCGCTTCCACCTCGAAAAGCATACCTTCGAGGGCTAAGCGCGGAACCGGAACTAGCGTGGCCGTCGGCATCATGCCAGGACCATAAGCACGTGCGAACTCCTCGCCGAGAATGTGAAGCTTCTTCTCATCGTGATCGACGACCAGCATCGTTTGTTTGATGACGCTCTGCAGATCGGCGTTGACAGCGGCCGCAGCGACCGCAAGGTTCCCGAGGGCTTGCCGTACCTGAAGACGGAAGTCAGGTGAAAGTGACCCGTCCGGCGTTTCACCGCCTTGCCCAGCTATAAATGCGATACGGGCTCCCGTGCCGAGCCGGGCAACATGCGAATAGCCGTAAGCCGACGGGTCATAGAGGCTGGCAGGATTGATGAACTCGAATGCTCGAGTCTGCGCCGTTTTTGCATTAGCCAATGGTTTCTCTCTCTCTTTTGCTGGGTTTGTGGTCGATCCAGTCGTAACCGCTACGCAAGCGATAGGTGACCCCGTCGAGCTGCTGCCGTATTGCGCTACAGCTCGACGAAAATCCTCGCGTAGTTACATCGCAGCAGACTGACCGGAGCCTGGCCGCTGCTGATATTTCGAAACTGCCTCATTCACGCATTGCGAGAAGAAGCCCTTGCCGAAAACTTTGACTTCTTCCGTAAGCTCCGGCCCCGCCAATTCTGCCGTGCCGACGCCGAAGATTGCCTTGGGGTGGTATTCAACGTTCAGTTCCTGCAACTTGGCTGCATGCTCACCACGAAGGCGAGACAAAACGAGAAGAGCTGCCTCAAAGCCGCCAGTCGCGGGACCAGCTGTAAACAGCTTGCCGTCTTCAACCACGGAACCGCCCTCGACGACGTCGCAGCCGAACTCAGACAGGCGATCGATACATTGAAGATTGGTTGTTGCGCGCTTGCCTTGCAGCAAACCAGCCGCGCCAAATAGCAAGGCGCCAGCGCAAATCCCGATAAAGTAGGGCTCGTGCATGGCCTGCTCTTGAACGAAGGCAATGGTTTGCGGATCTGAATATACCTGCGGCGCCATGGCTCCCGCCACAAGAACGTCCAACTGCGGGCACTCCGAATATGTTGTCGTTGCGGCCAGCGGTAGGCCACCCCATGCGCGGATCAACTCCTTGGTCTTTCCCACGTGGTAAAGCTCCACGCCTGATGAGAATCCTAAGACCGATTGGACCCCAACGACGTCCATCAACAAAACCCCAGGTTCGATAAGCACGCCCACCTTGATGGGGCGATCTGCAATCTCGTTCACTTTGGACTCCAATCCGCAAACATCCTTTTGCAGTCCGCAGCTTAGTGGCCCGTTGCTTGGCGTAAACGACAATAAATTGACGATTTCCGCCAAAATCGGTACTGAGCAATCAATCGCCCCATGTTGCTCATGGATGCCGTCGCGGAACAAAGGTCCACACATGCCACCAACGAAGTCGGTGCAACTCATTGCTTTCTCTAGGATGAGTTTTCTGGATATATCCGGGCCGCTCGATGTGTTCCTCACTGCAAATCTCGTCGTCGATGGACCTCATCAGCCTTATGATGTTTCTGTCCTGTCGCCTGCTGGTTCTGTGGAGATGCCCGCAAGTATCTCCATTCATACCGACGCGTTAAGCGAGGATACGGCGGCGCCGCATACATTGATTGTGCCGGGTGGACCGGGCATTCATGCCTTTTGCGAGGGGGACCGGTTCAAGTCCATTTTCGAGGTGCATGCCAAAAAGGCGAGCAGGCTAGCGTCGGTATGCACCGGAGCCTTTGCATTGGCTGCTGCTGGGCTGCTCGATGGGCGCCGGGCAACGACACACTGGCAGTCCTATGACGACCTTGAGAGCCGTTTTCCCAAGGTGCTCGTGAAAAGGGGTCCCATCTTTATCAATGACGGTCATATCTGGACATCTGCCGGCGTGACCGCGGGAATAGACCTCGCGCTTGCGATGGTTGAACAGGATCTTGGACAGGCCGTGGCGCTCGAAATTGCCCGCAACCTTGTGATGTTTTTGAAGCGGCCGGGCGACCAGGCGCAATTCAGTGTTCCCCTCACATTGCAATCCGAGAGCGGTCGCTTCTCCGACCTTCATGCCTGGATGAGTGCCAATCTTGCTGAAGACTTGTCGATCCCTGTGCTCGCAACACGTATGAACATGAGCGAGCGCAGTTTCCTGCGGCACTATCGCAGTCATACGAGACGCACACCGAGCAAGGTGGTTGAAGCGCTGCGCCTGGAGGCGGCGCGGCATTTGCTTCTCAATACCGATCACCCCATGAAAGATATCGCCGCCCGATGTGGTTTTGGGAATGAGGCAACGTTCTTGCGGCGATTTGGCAAATCGTTTGGCACCAGCCCCGGCCAGCATCGCGCACATTTTGGATCCCAGATGCCAGATTAGAATGCCCAGCGCTTATGGCGATCCAGCCTTGAAAAGCTCGATGCGAGCATGCTGGACGGCTGCATCCATCAAGCCCCGAGACGCAACAAGTCGTGCGCGCGATGCTATCGCCGGGCGCATGGCGGCCACGTTAATTTCGGCTTCTGAAGAGTGATCGCGGCGCGCTGAGGCGACCGCGGGTCACCTGGAGAGCCGATGAGACAGCCATCCGCCTTTGATCTCGACACGATAGCGCTGACCGTCTTTTCGGCAAATGGCGCGAGGGGCAGCTTGGCCTGGGGGCGCAGCACATGAGTCTGGAGGAGCTCGAAAGCCTGGTCAAGCGCCAGAATGCCTTCATAGACTTCCCGAACCGGCCGTGGATGCCCGAGACGACGTCCCCGAGGGGGCATGTCTATGATGTCGTGATCGTCGGAGCCGGGCAGAGCGGGCTTGCGGCTGCCTATGGGCTTATGCGCGAGCAGGTAACGAATATCATCGTACTTGATGCGGCCCGCGAGGGGGAGGAGGGCCCCTGGACAACGTTCGCACGGATGATCACCCTGCGAACGCCGAAGATACTTAGTGGGTTGGACTTCGGCAATCCGTCGCTGTCGCCGCGCGCCTGGTTCGAAGCGCAGTGGGGCAGATCAGCCTGGGACGAACTCACAAAGATTCCGCGAGGTATGTGGCAGGATTATCTGATCTGGTACCGGCGCGTGCTGGGCATTCCGGTGCGCAACGACAGCCGCATAATCGACATCGCGCCCGCGCCGGCGGCAGGGCTCTCTCTGCGGGCCGCTGATGGCAACGAATACCTGGCACGCAAGCTCATCCTTTGTACTGGCCTCGACGGCAGCGGCCGATGGGAAGTTCCATCGGTGGTGAGCGCAGCGCTGCCGCGCGATCGCTACGCCCACACCGCTGATGCAATCGATTTCGGCGCTCTTGCCAGGCGCCGAATCGGGGTCTTGGGGAACGGGGCGTCGGCGTTCGACAATGCGGCGGTGGCGCTTGAGCGGGGGGCTGTACAGGTATCACTCTGCCTTCGCAAGGAGACCTTTCCACGCGTCAATGTCCATAAATGGATGGAGACCCCAGGTTTTCTCGGTCACTTCGCGTCGCTGCCCGACCTGGCCCGCTGGCGCTTCCTGCGTCAGGTCACGTCGGTAAGCCAGCCGCCGCCACAGGACACGTTCTGGCGCTGCAAGCGCCATGCGAACTTCTCGCTGCATACCGGCGCAGCCTGGACTGCTGTGGCTTTGGATGGTGATGAGATCGTCGTCGACACCCCCAAAGGGCGGATGCACTTCGATTTCCTGATCGTTGGCACCGGGATATCCCATGCGTTGCATCTACGTCCTGAGCTTGCCGGCATCGCCAATGAGATCGCCACCTGGAACGACGTCTTCATGCCGCCCGCGGATGAGGCGGACGCCTACCTGGGTCGAGCACCTTATCTGGGCGCGGGCTTTGAGTTTCAGGAACGCAGGCCCGGAGTGGCACCTTATCTGCGTCGCATTCATAATTTCAGCTATGGCGCGACCCTCAGCATGGGGTTGTCGGCGGCCTCCATCAGCGGCATGCGCTACGGCATCCCCCGCTTGGTGCGGGGCGTCGTCGGAGATTTGTTCAGGGAAGATCAGGACAGGCATTTCGCGTCCCTGCTCGCTTACAGCGACGAGGAGATCTCAACGCTGGAATTGCCAGATGACCCATCGCTCATTCCCGGTCCGCCGACAGCGACCACCCGGGACACAACCGAGGCGTCGGTTTGATCTTGATGGCGGGATATGACGCCTTCGCCTTGGGCGGTTCCAGAAACCTTGCGCTCTCCAGAGGCTTTCTCCGAAAGGAAATCCATGTACCCCGCGCCATTCAATTTCATCAGGGCGGGGAGCTTCTCGGAAGCTTCCGCGGTTCTGGCGGCCGATCCGGACGCCAAGGCGATTGCTGGTGGGCAAACCCTGATCCCAATGATGAAGCTGCGTCTGCTGAAGCCGGCCCTGCTCGTTGACCTGCGCGGAATTTCCGGCGCGCGCGACATCGCACTCGGCGCCGCCGCCGTCGAGATCGGTGCCCTGGCGACCCATGTGGACATTGCAGGCTCGGACGTTGCTGAACGCTTCAGCATTCTGCGCGACTGCGGACAGGGCATCGCCGACACGCAAGTTCGCAACATGGGCACGATCGGCGGATCACTGGCCGAGGCTGATCCCTGCAGCTGCTGGCCGGCGCTGCTGGTCGCGCTCGATGCACAGGTCTTGTGCGAAGGTCGCGACAGCCGGCGTGTCCAAGGCGTGCGCGAACTGCTGGAGGACGCTTACACACCGGCCCTGGAGCCCGGCGAACTGATCACGCGCGTCGCCATAGCCCGCCAGGCGTTGGAGGGCTACGGCACATTCGTTGCCTTCAAGCGTTGCGCACCGGCCTATCCGACGGCGAGCTGTGCCATGCAG
Source organism: Mesorhizobium sp. M7D.F.Ca.US.004.01.2.1 (assembly GCF_003997785.1). Taxonomy (NCBI): domain Bacteria; kingdom Pseudomonadati; phylum Pseudomonadota; class Alphaproteobacteria; order Hyphomicrobiales; family Phyllobacteriaceae; genus Mesorhizobium; species Mesorhizobium sp. M7D.F.Ca.US.004.01.2.1. Next base: position 15,066 of record NZ_RZRQ01000032.1, read on the forward strand.
ATCGCCTATGACGGTGATCGGATCGCGAGCCTGCGCATGGGCTTCGGTTGCCTCGGCCTGACCGCGCTTGCCTTCGACGAGGGAAACGACATCGCCGCCGGCAGACAGGTCACCGAGAACTTGGTCGAAGAAGTAGCCGAAGCCGCATCGATCTTCGTCGAGCCCTTCGCCGACGCAAAGGGTACGGAGGAATACAAGCGGCAACTCGCGCGTGGCCTGGTCAAACGCGCATTTGGCATCGTCGAGGCACGCCGTCTCGGGCGCCCCGCAGTGGAGACACATCAATATTATGGCTGAGTATCCGACTGTGCGCATGGCCCTGAAGCTGAACGGTCACCAACTGCAATTTGAAGTCGAGCCGCGGACCCTCCTGGTGGAGCTAATCCGCGAGAACGCCGGTCTGACCGGCACGCATGTGGGCTGCGATACCAGCTATTGCGGCGCCTGTACGGTGGTCGTCGACGGCCGCTCGGCCAAGTCCTGCACGGTGCTCGCGCTGCAGGCCGATGGCGCAGAAGTCACCACGGTGGAGGGACTTGAAACGCCTGAAGGCCTGCATGTCCTGCAGCAGTCCTTTGCGGAAAATCATGCGTTGCAGTGCGGCTTCTGCACGCCCGGCTTCCTGATGTCGGCGCTGGCGCTGCTCAGCGTCAATGCCGATCCCGACGAGGCCGCCATCCGCAAAGCCTTTAGCGGCAATACCTGCCGCTGCACCGGCTATCTCCCGATCATCGCGGCGGTTAAGGCCGCCGCCGTCAAGCTCAAGGAAACCGCACAATGAAAGTAGACATGGACGGCAATTTCGAGGTGACTGCGTCGCCTGCGGAAACCTTCGTCTTCATCACCGAGCCGCGGACTTTTGCTCCGATCCTCCCCTATTTCAAGGAACTGCATTCGGTCGAAGGCGACGGCTTTGGCGTGCTCCTCGAAGTGGGCGTCCCACAGATCCGGGGGCAAGCCGATGTCGCGGCGCGCCGTGTCGAGTCAGTGCCAAACGAACGCGTGGTCTACACAATCAATGGTCGCCATGCGCTGGGTATGATCGACGCGCGCATGACCTTCGTCATCGAGCCCCTCGACGCGGGCTCGCGGGTGAATTGGACGAGCGAAGGCACCGTCAGCGGCACGCTCGCATCCCTGGCGCAGGGCATCCTGCTGCCGCTGGCGCGACGTCAGGTCAAATCACTGGTCGTGGCGGTGCAAAAGGAGCTCGGCGTAGTGCAACCCGAACCGGCTGCCTCGGCTAGCCTGATGAAGCGCTCGGTCACCTCGATGAAAGGGCTGTTCGGCGCCACAAGGGCGAAAAGCCCGAACGAGGATCTGCCATCATGAGCAACGACAAGCCCATCGTGCGGCGCGAGGACGGCCGCCTGATCCGCGGACGTGGCCGCTTCGTCGACGACGAAGGATCACGCGCACTTCATTGCAAGCTGGTGCGCTCGCCCTATGCGCATGCGCGTATACTGGGCATGGACACAAGCCGCGCCGAGTCGCTGCCGGGAGTGGCCTGCGTCCTAACCGGCGCGGAAGTACGCGAGCTAACCAATCGCTTCCCACAGATGGCACCGGAGCCGACCAGCCGTATCAGCGACTATTGCATGGCAACCGAACGGGTGCGCTTTCAAGGGGAGCCCGTCGCAGCTGTCGTGGCGACAAGCGCCGCCATTGCCAGTGACGGCGTAGAACTCGTGCGCGTCGACTACGACCCCTTGCCGGTCGTCGTTGATGCAGTTGCCTCGCTGGGGGTCGATGCGCCAATCCTTCACGATGAATCGGGGACCAATCAAACCTGGGGCTCGCTGTTCGACTGGGGAGACGTGGACGGCGCCTTTGACAGCGCCGATGTCGTCGTCGAGATCGACCGGCTGAAGTTCCACCGTTTCTCGAGCACGCCGCTCGAGGGATTTGCCGGTCTCGTCACCTGGGAGCCGACCGGGCGGGTGGACATGCTGTGCAACCTGATCCAGCCGGGCGTGGCGATGAAGTTTATCGCACCCGCGCTGCGGATCTCGCCCGAGCAGCTACGCATCCGCACGCAAGACATCGGCGGCGGCTTCGGCATCAAGCAGAACCTCTATCCTTATCTGATGATCGCGGCGCTGTGCTCGCGCAAGGTGGGCTATCGCCCAGTGAAGTGGATCGAGGAGAGACGCGAGCACCTGCAGGGCAGCGCACATGGCAACGAGCGCACCTTCCTGGACATCCGTGTAGCGCTCACGGCCGATGGCGAGATCACCGCAGTGGACGCGCGGCATGTCGACGACTGCGGTGCCTATCCGCGCTATGAGCCTCTCGGCGCTGTCATCTGGAGCCAGGTTGCCCCGGCCTCTTACCGATTGCAGAACCTGCGTGTCGATTTCCGCCAGGCAATGACCAACAAATGCCCCGTGGGACCCAACCGCGGCTTTTCGCGAATGCAGAATGTCTGGTTCCTCGAGCGGGTGATCGACATCTGCGCCCATGAGATGGGCATCGCACCCGATGTCATGCGCAAGCGCAACTATGTCCCCGAAATGCCATGGACCACGCCCAACGGCTGCGTCTACGATTCCGGGGACTACGGCGCTATGCTGGAAATGGCGAAGGACCTGATCGGCTGGGACGATTGGATCGCCAAGCGCGACGCCTGGCGCGCCGAGGGCCGGATCGTCGGCATCGGGATCGGCACGGCGCTGGATTCCGGCACCAACAATTTCGGCCAGTCGCGCATCGTCAATCCGAACTCGCCGCTCTCCGGCAATTCGGAGGTGGCCAATGTGCGCCTGGGCGTGGATGGGACAGTCACCGTCTCCGTCGGTTCGGTGCCGCAGGGGCAGAGCCACGAAACGATCGCCGCGCAGGTTGTCGGTCAGGAGTTGGGTATATCCTCCGATCTGGTTCTGGTCGCCATCGGCTTCGATTCAGAGCGCATGTCGCACAACAACCATTCGGGCACCTATGCCTCGCAATTCGCGGTGACGAGCCTCGGCGCCATCCATGGCGCCGTGGAGAAGTTGAGGGAGGAATTGCTGCGGGCCGGCAGCTATTTCCTGGGCCAGCCTGCCGAAACGCTGAGGGTAGGGACTTTCGATGGCGTCGCCTCGGTGGCCGCGCCTGACGGGCAGTCGGTTTCGCTGGCGCGGATCTCGAACCTCGTCAACGCTCAGAGCGCCGAGCTTCCACCTGAGCTTATGGATGTCTCGCTGAATTGCCGCCATGTCTATCGTGCACCGTTCCAGGTGCCGGACATCGAGAAGAAGTTCGGTAACCTGACGCTCACCTATGCTGCGCAGGTGCATGTCGCCGTGATCGAACTGGATCCGCTCACCTATAATATTCATGTCCACGACTATTCGATCGTTGACGACTGCGGCAAGGTCATCAACCATCAGATCGTCAAGGGCCAGGTGATCGGCGCGGCCGCTCATGGCTTTGGCGCCGCGCTGATGGAGTGCTTGAAATATGACGAGGCCGGCAACCTTCTGACCGCCACCTTCAGCGACTACTGCCCCCTCACGATCATGAACATGCCCAACCTGCACTACGGCAACCGTGAATCGCCTTCGCCCTTCACCTATAACGGCGCCAAAGGCATGGGCGAAGGCGGTGGCGGTCCGATCTTCGCGATCTCGTCTGCTTTACAGGATGCCGTAGCGACCACCGGGATGCGGCTCGACCAGTCGCATTACTCGCCCAGCGATATCCACGCGTTGCTCTCAGGCACTGCCGAAAGACGCGGTGCCAAGGTGTCAATGACGGTGCGAGCGCCATCACGCGAACCGTTGCCGGCGTGAAGGAGGGCGACTACGTTGGCCGATGTGCGGCCGTGCGAACGGAACCTAGATGACGCCATCGGGCACCTACCGCGACTTTCCAGCCGAAAGGCTGAGATATCTCTACGAATCCGTGCGCCTGGGCACGATGCGGGCGGCAAGCGATTTCCTCGACATGGCACCGTCCTCCATCAGCCGGCAGATCACCGCGCTGGAGAAGGAAATTGGCATCGAACTGATCGAGAAGAACCGGCATCGCGTGCTCCTGACCCCAGCCGGCGAGCGCCTGATCGAATATTACCGCGACCGCCTGGCGCAGCAGGAAGCCTTGGTCACAGACCTCGACGACCTCAAGGGACTGCGCACAGGTCATTTGAGGATTGCGGTGGGCACCGGGCTGATGCGTGTGGTTATCGCGCGGGCGGTGGCTGAGTACACGGCCAGGCTGCCCGGCGTTCGCATCGATGTCGTCTCGGCCCCCTCGCGCGCCGTCATATCGATGGTCCGCGACGACATGGCGCATTTCGGCGTGGTCATGGATGCACCTATCGATCCGCGCGTCTGGTCGCGGTCGGGTTTCCCCGAGCCTAACTATCTGATTGTCGCGCCGCACCATTCGCTGGCGTCGGCGTCCAAAATCGACATTCGCGATCTCGTCAATCAGCCCCTGATCCTGCCTGAAGGCGGGTTCCGTATTCGCGATGTGCTGTCCGAATTCGAGGCTAATCATGGCTTGTTTCTGGACACGCGGATCACCGCATCATCCGTCCAGTTCATAGCGGATGTGACCTCGGCGGGCACGGTCGCAACCATCATGCCGCTTGGCTGCGTTTCCGACTATGTCGAGGCGGGCCGACTGCTTGCGCTGCCGATCTCGAATCCGGAATTGAACACTGGACGAGTGAACATCGTCACACGCGTCGGCCGCCGCCTATCATCGGCCGCCATCGCGTTGCTAGATCTCTTGGAACGGCAGATGAAGAACCGCAGCCGACCGGAGCGGCGGCCCACCGTCTAGGCGCAGCAAACGAGTCAGAACTGCGCCACGCGGCGCTGGCCGGCTTCGCTGCGAGCCGTACAGCAGTCACAAATGCCAGGCAGGCGCATCGCACACGTAGATGTTGCTCCACGCGACGCTGCCTTTGGGCAGAAGTGGGACTGTCTTCGGGGCTGCTTTCGTCGGGATGTTGCAATCATGGACAAAATCCAACGCCGCCGTTGCCTGCTCGCATTTTACCTAATTGTGATGCTAAAGCGGACCTAAGCGATCGCAGGTGAGCGCCATTCGATCGCGCTGATGGAGAACCGCAAGATGCCGCCAAAAAAAGGATCGAGTGATGTCTCCCTCGCATTCCAAGCTTACGAGAGCCTGCGCAAGGATATCGTTACCTCCCAGTTTGAGCCCAACGCTCGATTGCGTCTGGATGAATTGCGTCTTCGCTACGGCGTGGGGCCTAGTCCCCTGCGGGAGGCGCTGATGCGCCTGGAGTCCGAAGGGCTCGTCCTCCTGGAGCCCAACAAGGGTTTCCGAGTCGTGCCTATCTCCAAGGATCATCTGATGGACGTGATGCACGTTCGAACCGAGATCGAGGTCCTCTGTCTGGGATGGTCAATCGACCAGGGCGGCGTGGAGTGGGAGTCCTCACTCGTCGGCGCCTTGCATCGGCTCAAGCGCTTCTCGAAGACGGCGGTCCCTTCGGCAAGTTCGTCCGACGACTGGCGCACTGCGCACCGGGCCTTCCATTCCGCGTTGATCTCGGCCTGCGGCTCGGAACTTCTAAGATCGTTTCACTCGGGGCTGTTCGACCAGGTCGAGCGCTATATTGCCATTTCAGTTGGTATCACCGACCAGCCGCGCGACGACATCTCCGAGCATGAGGGTTTGGTGCAGGCCGCGCTCGACCGGCAGACCGAGGAAGCGGTCGTGTTGCTGCGCCAGCATCATATGCGCACGCTCGACAAGCTCGTGACCCAGCTGTTCGGACCGGAAGGCGCTGCCCAGAAGGGCGCCCGCGGGAAGCCTACGGTCAAAAGCGCCGGCAGGGGCCGGTCCACCACGCTGGATCTTTCGTAGCAGTCGCTCGCAGCGGTGCGGGCGGGTAACGGGAAGGCGCGACTTGCATCATTGCAGCCTGGATCAAAGGCATCCGCGTCGAACGGATCAATTTCGATGCGCCGTTCGGGTTTCCAGCTGTTCATTTGGCCGGTGCTGCTCCGGCTGGCGGAACATGGCGGGAGGCGGCCGTGGGAGGCTTGCCTAGTGGAAAGCGTCGAGCAATCTCTGGGTGTTCGCGCCGAAGATATCGGCGGGACCGCTGCCAGCAAGTTGCGTGTCCGGTTCGAGCAGGCCCATCGGAAAGGGCCAGTCTGAACCGAAGACAATGTTGCCGCCTCCAAACACGTCCCTGGCAGCTGTCAGTGTGGCGTTGGAGTGGGTAACGCAATCGGCGTGGAAGCGCTTCAACTGAGCGCTCGGCGGCGCGATGCTCGTGTTGACGCCAGGGCGGTCGGTGCGGAAGCCTTGCTCCCATCGTCCTGCAAGCGCTGGCACCGTGCCGCCGCCATGTGACAGGAGCACCGTCAAGCCATCGAAGCGTGCAAGCGCATCGGAAAAGACCATGTGGGCGACCGCGATGCCGGTTTCCTGCGGGTTGCCGAGCAGGTTGGTGAGGTAGAAGGGTTCCAGCCGCTGGTCGTGGCTCTCGCCCGGATGCAGGAACAGCAGCGCGCCGCCGTCTGACAGGACGCGCCACAAACCGTCATACTCGGCTCGGGAGAGGAAGACGCCCGAGCCCGTCGAGGCGGTGAAGAGCTTGTTGCCAGCCGCCAGCCGCTCGGCTGCGATGCGCTCGGCCTCGCGCGGATGCTCGATCGGCAGGAAACAGACCGATGACAGCCGGTCCCGCAAGGGTTCGACGATTTCGTCAAGGCCTGCCGTCAGAGCGCGCGCCCATTCGCCGGCCGCTCCAGCCTCAAGATGCGGCCTGAACAACGGCGGCGGCGGCGAGACCCAAGCGCGACCGATGGAGAACCGGTCCATCCAGTCGATGAGCGCCGAGGGTCGGAAAAGCTGCTTCATGCCGATCGTCTTGCCGTCGATCAGAAGTTTTTCGGTTGCCGCATCCCATTCGATGCCTCGCACGCCCGACAGATGGCGCGATTGCACCGGTACGAGATGGGTATGCGTGTCCAGTACGATAGCCATGCTGTCCTAGTCCTTCTGCAGCGGGCGGGCGGGCATGGCCTTCGCAGCTTCGTCGCGAAAGGTGCCCTCGCTGCAGATCAGGACGATATGGTCGTCCGGCCGGACCAGCACCACGGACCCGTCTCCGACCCCCAGCCGCACGCGGAATGCGTCGCCGATATCAAGCAGCATGCGGGCGCGCAGAGGATCCGACGCCGGGATGTCCCAACGCGAAACCGCGAAATGGCGAAGGCGCTCACCGTCATCGGCGGGCATGTCTAGCCGGCGGCGGGCATCGCAGAAATGGAGCGCAAGGAAGTTCCCATCGATCAGATCATGAGCCCGCATCGGCTGGCCGTCCGGACCCTGCAGGCGGAAGTCGGGGAGCCGCTCGCCGACGCATGCGGGGGCAAGCTCGGTGCAGGCCATCGACCATGAGCCGGTGCCGTTGACGTCGAGACGCATGCCAAGCAATGAGCGCGTATATACATTGGCCCAGTCCGAGCCGGACATCACGTCAGTCGCATCGCCCCTGGCATCCATGAGATGCCGCGCGGCTTCCGCCATTTCGCCGGCACCCTTGACGGCGATAGTCTTCTGCTCCTGCTCGTAGCCGTCGAGCAGCGACTCGGGCGCAAGACCCTTGTGTACCCAAGCGAGGCGCCAAGGCAGGTTGTGCGCGTCGGTGGCGCCAGTGTTCAGGCCGAGTGCCCACATCGGCGTCAGCAGGTGGGCGGCATCACCCATCAGGAAGACCCGACCGTCGCGCCAGCTCGTCGCGACCCGATGATGCACACGGTAATTTGCGCTTTCCAGAATGACCGCTCCGTCGACATCGCCGATGAACTTGAAGACGCGGGCCTTCAGGTCCTCGGGCGTCGGCTGGGGCGCGTCCGGCGCCGCCGGAAAGACGAAGCGCCAACCATGCGGCTGACGCACAAGGATCATCCATTCCTTCGGATCGGAGAAATAGGTGAGATAGGGGTAGTCCCGTGGATTGGCGACATCGAGGTCGAGGTCGAGGTCGATGAGCGTATATCGCAGATCGAGGGACGTGCCTTCGACCTCCACGCCCATTTGTGCCCGTGCCGCGCTGCGCCCACCGTCGCAGGCCAAGAGGTAAGCGCCTCTGACCTCGACCAAACCCGCCTCGGTTTGGAAGGTCGCAACCACGCCGTAGGCATCCTGGCGATACTCGATCAGCTTGTGGTCGTACGAGATAACCTGCGGGCCCGCCCGCTCGGTCAGCGTTTGTGTCAGCAGCGGTTCCAACTGGTGCTGTGGCAGGTTTGCGAAGAATGGAAAGCGGGTTTCGGCATCGACTAGTCCCGTTCGCAGGGACAAGGTCAACTCGCCGGTGCTGCGCCTGAGCTCCCCTATCTCCTCGACGCGGATGGCTGCGCCGACGATGTTGTTCACGGCCCCATAGCGCCGCATGATTTCGAGTGTCCGAGGCAGGATCGTTCCAGCCTTCGTCATGATCGAGGGACCTGCATTAGCTTCGAAGACGCGCACGGGAACTCCGTAATGGCGCAGCCCAAGCGCCGTCAGCAGCCCGACCGGCCCGCCCCCGACAACGATGACAGGTAATTCTGACTCGGTCATGCCGATACTCCAGCTTGCACTTTCGCGCACAGGACCACTTCCTCATTTTAACGTCAATATGAAAAATCATCGATGATTTGCAAAATTAGAGAAAACACAGCAGATCATGGTTGACTCGCAAAATCTGCTATGACACGCTCATATCGTCGACCTTGGCCTCGATCCCCAAATGGCTTCGGCATGGTCCGAATTCGCAAGGCAATGGTGTAGTTGATGAATAGTTTTGAGCGGCGCGAAGATGCACGGCTGGTCAGGGGCACCGGACGCTTCGTTGACGATGACCATTCGGTAAGTCATCTTCATCTTGTTTTTGTAAGATCACCTTACGCACACGCGAATATTATTTCGATTGACCTTTCGGCTGCGCTAGCAGTGGAAGGTGTGGTTGCAGCCTTCACGGGTGAAGACGTCAAGGCGCTGACGGTCCCGTACCAGGAGTTTTCGCAAGGTCCGCTTGGGCCGATCATCGACTATGGCATTGCTGTCGAAACGGTGAAATTCCAAGGCGAGCCCGTGGTTTGCATCGTCGCGCGCTCACCCGAAATTGGGGTCGATGCAGGCGAGTTGGTGCATATCGAATACGAGCCGCTACCAGTCGTCATCGACGTCGAAGATGCGATTGCTGACAATGCAGTGATACATAAAGAGTCCGGTACCAATCTGGTCTGGGGTGGGAAATTCGACTGGGGTGACGTCGATGGGGCGTTCGCTTCAGCGGCCCACGTCGTCGAGATTGACAAGCTCTATTTCCATCGTTTCTCGAGCACGCCGCTCGAATGCTGCGGCGTTATCGCGCGATGGGATCGGGATGACGGCGTCGACTTTCTGACCGGTCTGATGCAGCCCGGTATCACGCAGCAATACATTGCGCCTGTCCTCGGGCTGCCGCCGGAGAAGATCCGCATCAGGACACGCGACATCGGCGGGGCCTTCGGTGTCAGGCAGGGCATCTTCACTTACATGACCTTAGCGGCGATCGCCTCGCGGAAGGTCGGCGGTCGATCGGTGAAGTGGGCGGAGACGCGCAGCGAGCATCTCGTCAGCAGCTCACATGGCAGCGACCGTACTTTTCTGAACACACGTGTTGCGCTCGACGAGAACGGCGTCATCCTTGCTATCGACTCGACGCATATAGACGACGGTGGTGCCTATCCGCGCTACGAGCCGTTGGGCGGCGTGATCTGGTCCCAGGTCGCGCCAGGCAACTATCGACTCCAGAACCTGCGCATCGATTTCAGGCAGGTGTCCACCAACAAATGTCCTACCGGCTCCAATCGCGGTTACTCGCGCATGCAGCATATCTGGTTCCTTGAGCGCGTGGTGGACATCTGCGGTCATCAGCTCGGTATCCCTGCCGATGAGATTCGTCGGCGCAACTACGTTCCTGAAATGCCTTGGACGACGCCCAACGGCTGCGTCTACGACAGCGGCGACTATGCGAAAATGCTGGAATCCGCCAAGGCGCTTGTCGGATGGGACGAATGGCGTGCGAGGCAGAAGACGATGCGCGCCGAGGGCAAGCTGATCGGCATCGGCATCGGCACGACGCTCGATTCCGGCACCAACAATTTCGGCCAGTCCAAAATCATCACGCCCTATTCGCCCTTCTCGGGCAATTCAGAAGGGGCAGGGGTCCGTATTGACGGCGGGGGTATGGTGAACGTGGCGATGGGGTCGGTGCCGCAAGGCCAGAGCCACGAAACCGTGGCGGCCCAGGTGGTGGCTGCCGAACTGGGCATCCCACTCGAATTCGTTCATGTCGAAAGCGGATTTGACACGCAGCGCGACGTTCACACGCCTTTTTCGGGCACCTATGCGAGCCAGTTCGTGGTCAGCTCGCTGTCGGCTGTGCATGGCGCGGTGGACAAGCTGAGGGCCGAACTGGTCGAGCTTGCTTCGATTGTGACGGGCAATGATGTCGCCGGACTCAAGGTCGGAACCGTCGGCGGCCAGCCGGTGGTGATGACCGAAGACGGGTCGACCGCGCTCACCTTCGGGCAATTGTGGGCGCGCCTCTACCTGGAAGGCGGTACGCTGCCGAAGGAAGCGGGGCATCTCACGCTCGCCTGCAAGCACGTCTACCGTCCGCCCTTCGAGATTCCGGACCTGGATCGAAAATACGGCAACCTGACGCTGACCTATGCCGCGCAACTGCATGTCGTGGTCGTCGAGATCGATGAGTTGACGTCGGCCGTGCGTATCCTGGACTATGCGGCGATGGACGATTGCGGACGAGTGATAAACCACACGATCGTGAGGGGACAGGTCAACGGCGCCATCGCCCACGGCATTGGCGCGGCGCTGATGGAAAGCTTGCGCTACGACGAAAACGGCAATCTGCTTACGGCTACTTTCAGCGATTACACGCCTATCACCATCATGAACATGCCTCGGGTCAAGCTGGGCAACATGGAGTCGCCTTCGCCCTTCACGTACAACGGCGCCAAGGGCATGGGTGAGGGTGGCGGCTGTGCGCTGCATGCGCTGTCGTCCGCCCTTCAGGATGCCCTTGCGGGCAATGGAATTATCATCCAGCGCTCGCATTACTCGCCGAGCGAACTTTACGACCTCATCTCGTCCCACGTTGGGAGCGCTGTTGTGCGCAAGCATACGGCTGCTGTTGGCAGCGGCGCGTCCGCGGTCTGCGCGGTTGAACAGCACGAAAATTCTCTACAATGAAGTCGGTGCCGATGGCGTTTAGAGACGATCTTGGCTCCGACCAACTGGTCGATTTGCTGCGCGGCAACATTTTGCGCTGTGTGTTGAAGCCTGGCTCGCGGCTGGTACTCGATGAACTAAAGGCACGCTTTGGCTTCGGCGCGAGCCCGCTCCGGGAAGCCCTGATGCAACTCGTTGCTGACGGTTTGGTGGTATTCGAGGCTAATCGGGGATTTCGCGTGGCGCCCCTTTCAAAGGGTCATTTTGACGATATCGCGCGCGTCCGTACGGCGCTCGACGTGACCGCGGTAACTTGGGCGCTCGAACACGGCTCGATCGAATGGGAGGTCAGGCTGGTGGGCGCGTTTCATCGCCTCGCCAGCTTGCGGAAGTCCTCTGAAACGACCATGGAAGGTGAGTGGAGCGCGGCACACCGGTCATTCCACAGCGCGCTCGTTTCCGGATGCGAATCGCCGACGTTGCTGCAGCTTACGGCTTCTGTGTTCGACCATATCGAACGCTACATCGCGCTTTCGGTAACTCTCGAGGGGACGATCCGCGATGGCATGATGGAGCATGAAGCCATCATGAAGGCAGCCTTGGACCGAGACCTCACGAAAACGCTGGATCTTCTTCATGCCCACAACAGACGCACCGAAGACACGGTGAACGCATATCTCCTCGAAAACGGTGGAGAATGATCGTAGCGCAAACGGACAAGATGCCGGTGAACTTCGGGACAACGCTGGCTCGGGCATCAGTCGCGCCTCGGCGTTCATGACGCCGCCGACCGGAATCACCGGCTAGTACCGGACGGTCCGATATCGAGTGAAGGGCAGTGAAGGCCGCCGCAATCAGCCGATGGCCGTATGCGTTTCTGCGGGCCTTGTCGTCATGATCACCGACTGGACCGCTAGCAACGCATTCGCGTGTGCCTGGCAGCTCCGCATCTCGGCTGTCCTGAACGGGACCTTCCAAAGATTTTGCGTCGATGGACGCCTTTGCGGCAGGCGTTCCAATCAACGCGTGAAACACGGGATCGAGCCAAAGCTGGCCGTGAGCGCGGTATGGGCAATGTGAGTTTGCCGTAAGGAGGACAGGAATGACAAGCTTTGACGCAATCCTCATAGGCGGCGGCCACAACGCGCTGGCCTGTGCGGCGCATCTCGCGCAACGCGGCTGGAAGGTTGGGGTGTTCGAGCGCAACGCGGTCTGCGGCGGCGCGGTGCGCACCGAGGAAATCACCCTTCCGGGCTATCGGCACGATCTCGGCGCGATGAACCTGAACCTTTTCGCCGGTTCTGCCTTCTACCGCGCCTATCGGGAGAAGCTCGTTGAGGCAGGTCTTGCCTTCGCGCCGGCAACAGATTGCTTCGCCAGCGTCTTCGCAGATGACAAGTGGTTCGGCGTCAGCAGCGACCTAAACCGCAATCTGTCACGGCTCGTAAATCTCTCGCACCGCGATGCCGAACAATGGCGCCGGCTCGCCGAGCGATTCCCGAAAGACTCTGGGCCGCTCCTGCGTCTGCTTGGATCGCCAATGACGGCCTGGGGCCTGGCTGCCACGGCGTGGGCAATTTGGCGCGCCAAGGGCGTGCGAGGTTCGCTCGAGATGTTGCGGTTCCTGCTCTCCTCCTCTCGCGAGTGGCTGGATCAAACCTTCGAAAGCCCGGAAGTGCGCGCGACCATGGCCGCCTGGGGCATGCATCTGGATTTTGCTCCGGATATTCCGGGCGGAGCGATTTTCCCTTATCTGGAGTCCATGGCCAGCCAGGCTTTTGGATTGGTGTTGGGCAAAGGCGGCGCCGACACCATGATCAAGGCGATGGAAACGCTGATCACCTCGGCGGGAGGCGTCATCCGTACCAATGCCGATGTCGAGACGATCAGCGTCAGCGGCAATCGTGCGACCGGCGTTGTGCTTGCGTCTGGCGAGCAGGTGACCGCCTCCAAGGTCGTCATCGCCGGCGTCACGCCTTCCGCGCTGCTTGGATTGCTCGGCGGCAGTTCGGGCGATGCCGGCTTCGACCAGGCCATGGGCAAGTTCAGACATGCGCCAGGCACCTTGATGGTCCATCTCGCGACGAAGGAGCTCCCGAATTGGCGCGCCAGCGAGGAGCTTCGCCGTTTTGCCTACGTGCACATCGCACCCTCGCTTGACCAAATGGCGCGTGTCTACCAGCAGGCGGTCGCCGGCATCATGCCGGCGGAGCCGGTGCTCGTGGTCGGCCAGGCGACCGCGATTGACCCCGGCCGAGCCCCCGAAGGCAACCACATCCTTTGGATCCAAGTGCGCATGCTTCCGAAGATCATCGAACGCGACGAGGCCGGCACTATCGATTCACGCGACTGGCGTTTGGCCAAGGAAGCCTACGCCGACCGCGTCGTTGCCATCATTGAAAAGCACGCACCTGGGCTTACGGAAAGCATAATGGCGCGCGCGGTCTTTTCGCCGCTCGACCTGCAGGCAATGAACGTCAACCTGGTCGGAGGCGACGGGCTGGGCGGCAGCCACCATCTGGCGCAGAACTTCCTTTTTCGTCCGGCAGCGGGCCGCGCCAACGGTAGCACTCCCGTCCGCAATCTTCATCTGGTCGGCGCATCCGTTTGGCCAGGAGCAGGCGTTGGCGCCGGATCCGGGTTCCTGCTGGCTCAGAACCTCGCCGGAAAGTGAGCGGGAGCGCTCCCGACGAGGCCGATGGTTGTTGCATTCAACGCAAAGACCAAGTTTTCCAGCCGCATTGTCCGACCCTTCGGAACAACTAAGATTGCCGAAAAAGCAGCGTGTGGCATGGCTTTGGCCAAGGTCTCATCAGATAGGGCGCGTTATCGGATGGCTGCTTCGGTACGCAACAGCGACAGGGGAACCAAGATGCTAATCAACAGACGAAAAGTGCTCGGCTACGGCGCAGGTGCGCTCGGTGCAGCAACGCTGGGTATGCCGAACCTTGTTCGAGCCCAGTCAAGCGATCTCACGATCGCCTATAACGTAAACCTCCCCTCCTGGGATCCGACGGCGGGTCCTTCGGCCGTCAATCCCACGATCCAGGGCATTTATCAGTCTGTCTTCGACCAGATCATCCTGCAGAAGCCTGACTTATCACTCGACAAGGGGCTGATCACGCAGTGGGGCTGGAGCGACGATCGCAAGAAGGTCATGATGACCATCCGTGAAGGGGTGACCTGGCACGACGGATCACCCTTTACCGCCGAGGATCTTGCGTGGTCACTCGACCGCGCCGGCAAGGACGAAACTGGCAACCCGATCCAATCAGTCTGGAAGAACGTCACCAATTTCAAGACCGACGGCAACAAGGTCACCGGCGACGTGGTGCAGTTCGACCCTGTTTACTTTAAGTGGATGTCCTTCCTCACCGGCTATGTGCTTCCGAAGGCCTATTACGAGAAGGTCGGACCGGAAGGCTTCGAGGCAAAGCCGATCGGAACCGGCCCCTATATGGTCGACAAGTTCGAGCGCAACGCTTTCCTGCGGCTGAAGGCGAACCCCAACTACTGGGGCGGCAAGCCGGCTTTCCAGGATGTCACAATTCGGTTCGTGACCGACACGGCAAGCCGGGTGGCTGAGATCGAATCCGGATCGTCCCAGGTGACCCTCGAGGTCCCCTACGAGGAGTATGACCGGCTGATGGCTGCTGGCAATCTTGCCGGCTCATGCAAAAACATCTCCGATATCGGGATGGTTTTCTTCAACGACATTGAGGTGATGCTGGACGCCAATGTGCGTAAGGCCGCCGTTATGGCGATAGACAAGAAGCTGCTGGTGGACCGCCTGCTGCGCGGCTACGGACGGCCGCTCGATACGTTGCAGACCCCGGAATACCTGGCCTTCGATCCGTCCATCAAGGTGGAACACAACCCTGAAAAGGCGAAAGAACTGCTCGCTGCTTCAGGCTATTCCACTGATAAGCCGGCAAAATTCGTCATTCAGACGACCAAGGGCTTCAAGCCCAAGGACTACGAGATGATCCAGGCAATCGTCGGTATGTGGCGCAAGGTCGGCATCGAAGCCACGATCGAAGTCTACGAGGTCGCCAAGCATTTCGAGCTGCGTGTGGCCGACAAGCTCGCGCCAGCGGCATTCTACAACTGGGGCAATTCGATCGGCGATCCGTCCACGTCCACCGGTTTCGCTATGTTCGGCCCTGGGCCGGGCTCCGTCTGGGATAGCCAAGATCTCGTTGCGGCCATTGCGCCGCTGTGGACAGAAGCCGACGAGGCCAAGCGGATCGCGGGCTACAAGGCGGTCGACAAGATGATCGCGGAAAACGCTTATGTATTGCCCCTTGTGCAGTACGCCCAGCCGATCCTTCATTCGAAAAAAGTGAATGTCGTACCGCATGTTTCCGGCGCGCTCCTCCCGGCGCTCATGACACCGGCGGCTTAAGCCGCCGGTGTCATGAGTTTGCGTGTCGGCTGGAATGTTGCCCCCCATCGGGGGGCAACCTGCTCGGCTATGCATAGCGCTTCTGAAACAGCCATATCCTGATCACCTCTCCGGACTTCCCAACATGATCCTGAACCGACTGGTTCTTCGGTTGCTAACGATCGCCATCACGCTTCTGGGCGTTTCAGTCGTGGTCTTCGTCATTATCCGCGTCGCGCCCGGCGATCCGATCGCCATGATGCTCCCGCCCGGAGCCACCCAAGTCGACATTGATCGCCTGCGCGCCTTCTACGGTTTGGACAAGTCGCTGGTGGAGCAATACTTCATCTGGGTCTCCGGCGTGTTGCAGGGCAACTTCGGCACATCGATCTCGTTGCGCCAGGATGTCATAACGCTGGTGCTTGCCAGGCTCCCGGCGACGCTTGAGCTATCGACGTTTGCGCTGCTGATCGCGCTGCTGATCGGCGTGCCGCTCGCTGTCCTTGGCACGCGCGAGCAGGGCACCGCTGCGGAGGGGGCGATAGATGTCGCCAACGGCGCCGTGCTGTCCATACCTGATTTCTTGTGGGGGCTGGTGCTGATCCTGCTGTTCGGCGTTCTGGCCCCCATCTTCTACATATCGGGCCGAGTGTCGCCGGATCTCAACCTGCAGTTCTCGACGCAATTCTATCTGATCGAGAGCATCGTGCGGCTACGCTTCGACGTAACGCGGGATCTGATGAGCCACATGGTCCTGCCGGCTCTGGCGCTGGCGCTGCCGCTGGCGGCGATCATTTCGCAGCTGCTGAAGATGTCGCTCAAGGAGGTGATCACGCTGGACTACGTGACACTGGCGCGGGTGAAAGGGTTTTCGGAAACGCAGGTCATCCTGCGCGAGGCGCTGAAGAACGCGGCGCTGCCGACGCTGACGCTGGTCGGCGTGCAGTTCACCTTCCTCATCGGCGGCACCGTCATCGTCGAACGGCTGTTTTCCTATGAGGGCCTCGGCAATATGGCGATCGATGCCGTCATCAACCGCGACCTGCCGCTGATCCAGGGCATCGTGCTGGTC
>NZ_RZRQ01000330.1:0-6437 GCF_003997785.1 Mesorhizobium sp. M7D.F.Ca.US.004.01.2.1
AACATGTTGTGCGACAGGCCGATCGCCGCGGCCATGGCGATGACATCGCGCGAAAACAGCGACAGCTCCATGCCGGGCTGGCCTTGCGTGACGCCATCGCACATTGCCGGCACGCCACCGGCCACCTGCGCGATGCCGCCGGCTTCGCGTGCCGCGTCCTTGATCAGCGCCGGAAAGGTCTCGAACGGCTGATGTGCCGACAGCATGTCGTTGTAGGAGGTGATGATGCCGAGGTTCGGCACCTTGTCCGCACCCAGTGCCAGCTTTTCCGAGGGGCTGCACACCGCAAAGCCGTGGGCAAGATTGCCGCACGACAGCACGGCCCGGTTGGCGGTGCGGTTCGATGCCTCGGCGATGCGGCTGAGATAGCGCTCGCGGCCTGGCTTTGAACGCTGGCGGATGCGCTCGGTAATGGCTTCGATGTCGCGTCTGGCGGTCATGGTGTCGGTCCTTTCAGGCGAGGTCCCGGAACACAATCCGGCTGTCCGCCGGGACCCTCAGCAAGTTCAAATCAGGGTGCCCAGAAAACCTCTACGGGCCCGCGCGCGGCGTCGAGCACGGCGCGAATTGGCTTTCGCGGTCCAGGCGCAACCGCGCTGTCAAAGGCGGCGCGCTTGTCTTCGCCTTCGATGTGCAGCGCGATGAAGCCGGCATCGACGATGCGCGCCAGCGACAGGGTCAGCCGCGGCTCGCCCGCACTTGCCGCATGAACCGGCAGCACGATCCTGTCGGAAGACGGGTCGAGCAGCGTTGCCAGGTCGTCGGCATCGGGAAAGAACGAGGCGGTGTGGCCATCCGGCCCCATGCCGAGCACGACGACATCGAGCGGCCAGGGCAGGGACTGGAGCGCTGCATTGTCGGATGAAGCCGCATCCTCGATGCTGGTGGCTTCGTGATAGAGCGGCACGAAACGCGCCGCCCTGGCCGCGTTCTGCAGCAGATTGGCGGCCACCAGCCCGGCGTTGGAACGCGGCGAGGAGGCTGGCACGAAACGCTCGTCGACCAGCGTCACGATCACCTTGTCCCAGGCGATGGGTATCGCCGAAAGGGCGACGAAGAATTTTGCCGGCGTGGTGCCGCCGGAGACGGCGAGCAGCCCTGTGCCGCGCTCGGCTATTGCCTTGGTCAGGCGGCCGGCAACATGACCGGCAAGGGCGGCCGCCAGCTCCTGGCGCTCGGCGAAGCCGTTCCAGCTATAGGCGGCGCTGTTCAATTGCTCTCGTGCCATGTCCGCCCGTCACGTTCGATCAGCGCTATCGAGGCCGAGGGACCCCAGGTGCCTGCCGTATAGCCCTGCGCTTCCTGTCTGGCGCTTTCCCAGGCGTTCTGGATCGGGTCGATCCATTTCCACGCCGCCTCGACTTCGTCGCGGCGCATGAACAGGGTCTGGTTGCCACGGATGACATCCATGATCAGCCGCTCATAGGCATCCGGCGCGCGGCCATCGAAGGATTGCGCGAAGCTCATGTCGAGCGAGATCTGGCGCAGCCGCATGCCGCCCGGACCCGGGTCCTTGATCATGATGAACTGCTTGACGCCTTCGTCGGGCTGCAGCCGGATGACCAACTGGTTGGCGAAGATCGGCCCGGCGCTGTCGCCGAAGATCGAATGCGGGATCGGCTTGAATTCGATGACGATTTCCGAAACCCTGGTCGCCAGCCGCTTGCCGGTCCTGAGGTAGAACGGAACGCCCGCCCAGCGCCAGGTGCCGATCTCGGCCTTGATGGCGACGAAGGTCTCGGTGTTGCTGTCGTGGGCAAGCTCCTCGACATAGCCCTTTACAGCTCCGCTGGCCGAGGCGCCTGCGCGGTACTGGCCACGCACGGTGTGCTTCGGCGCCTCGTTGCCGTTGATGCGCTTCAACGCCCGCAGCACCTTCAGCTTCTCGTCGCGCACCGCGTCTGCATCCATCGACGACGGCGCTTCCATGGCGACGAGGCACAAGAGCTGCAGCATATGGTTCTGCACCATGTCGCGCAGCGCGCCGGCCTTGTCGTAATAGGTGACGCGGTCTTCCAGCCCAACGGTCTCGGCCACGGTGATCTGCACGTGGTCGATATGGGCGGAGTTCCACAGCGGCTCGTACAGCGCGTTGGCAAAGCGCAGCGCCATCAGATTCTGCACCGTCTCCTTGCCGAGATAGTGGTCGATGCGGAAGATCTGGCTTTCGTGGAAATCGTCGCCGACCAGGTCGTTGAGCGCTTGCGCCGAGGCAAGGTCGCGGCCGATCGGCTTCTCCAGCACGATGCGGGAGTTCGGCGTGATCAGATTGTGCTCTTTCAGCTTATGCGAGATATCGCCGAACAGCGCTGGCGCCACCGCCAGGTAGAAGGCGCGGATGCGGTCGCTGTCGCCGATCGCCTTCTTCAATTTGTCGAATCCGGCCCCGCTTGTCGCATCGGCCGAGACATAAGAGAGGCGTGCCAGAAAGGTCTTCAGTTCCTTGGCGTCGATATCGGCCGGTTTGACGTGCTCGGAGATCGCCTGCTTGGCGAAGGCCTGGAATTCCTCATCGCTCATCTTCGAGCGTGACGTGCCGATGATGCGCGTCGGCTCGGAGAATTGATGGTCGCGCTGGCGATAGTAGAGCGACGGCAGAAGCTTGCGCTCCGACAGATCGCCGGTGCCGCCGAAAATGATGAAGTCGAAAGGGTCGACGGGGATGATCTGGCTGGTCATGGTCTGTCCGCTTTGACGCCGGTCGCTGTGACGCGGCTGATATAATCTAATCGATTTAAATTTTCCAGTGCCATGGTGTCACATCTGGGTGTATGCGCCTGCCCCTTGACAGTCCGATGACCTGGGGGCTTGTCGACAGGCGCGGCTCCGGAAGCCTTCGCAGTTGCAGCATAGAGCGGGATCGAGGCGAAAGCCAAAGAAGAAATCGGCAATGACCGCACATCTTTCGACCAATCCGGTCAGAAGCCGTGGCTTTGCGCGGATGAGCGCCGTTGGCGCACTGGTAGACCGTCACCAGTCATGAGCGGGAAAAACATGCGTCTGGAAAACAAGGTTGCCGTCATCACTGGTGCCGCGTCGGGCTTTGGCGAGGGCATCGCCAGGCGCTTTGCCGAGGAGGGCGCCAGGGTCGTTGTCGCCGATCTCAATGCCAAGGGTGCGGAGCGCGTCGCCAGCGATATTGGTGAAGCGGCGATCTGGACCCAGACGGATGTTTCGCTGCGCTCCGAATTCGACGAGATGGTCTATGCCGCCAAAAGCGCCTTCGGCCGCATCGACATCATGGTCAACAATGCCGGCTACACCCATCGCAACGGCGACATGCTCAATGTCGACGAGGAAACCTTCGACCTGATCACCGCGGTCAACATGAAGGCGATCTATCACGCGGCGCTGGCCGTGGTGCCGATCATGGAACGGCAAGGCGGCGGCGTCATCCTGACCACCGCCTCCACCGCAGGTCTGCGGCCGCGACCGGGTCTCACCTGGTACAATGCGTCGAAAGGCTGGGCGATCACCGCCACCAAATCGATGGCGGTGGAACTCGCGCCGAAGAACATCCGCGTAAACTGCCTCTGTCCGGTTGCCGGCGAGACCGGCATGCTGGAGAAGTTCATGGGTGCCGATACGCCCGAAATCCGCGAGAAGTTTCGGGCATCGATCCCGCTCGGCCGGCTTTCGACGCCACTCGACATTGCTAACGCAGCGCTCTGGCTTGCCTCGGACGAGGCGGCCTTCATCACCGGTGTGGCGCTCGAGGTCGACGGCGGCCGCTGTATCTGAAAGCCTGGTGTATGTCGCCCAAAAGTGCGAAGCGATTTTGGGGCAACGAAATGCACCAAAACAAGAGGTACGCCAACGCAGCCAGCGTTTCGGCGACAGGTTGCGGTGGCTGTCAGGCGCCGGTCTTGATGTAGCTCTTGTAGACCCAGCCGGTCTTGCCGTTGTAGGTGATCTGGCACCATTGCTTGCAGCTCATTACCTGCACCGAGGTTCTCGCCGGCACCGTGCCGATGGCGGCGGCATTTTTCTTCGGACCGCTTCGCATGGTCACGGTCCTCAGGATACGCCCCGTTCCGGCGGCTGCGAGCTTCCTGGGCTTCGCCTTGGCCTGGCTGCCGTCGCTTTCCGCCGCCGCGGGCTGCTGCTCCGGCACTTGCGGCTGCACCGTGGGGATGGCTGCGGTTTGTGCGCCATCGGGATGGCTGCCCGCCGCTGCGGTCGGCGCGGCAACCTTGGCGAGTTCGGTGCTGGCATCAGTATCGGTTGCCGGCTGCACGAATGCCGCCGTCGGCTTGTCCGGCGCCTGTTCGGCCTGGTTCGCCATCTGGCTGGGAGCAGGCGCGTCCGAAGCGGATGCAGCCTTCGGCTGCGAACCGGTCCAACGAGGATCGTTGGCCGCGAGTGCTTGTACGTTGGTTTGCGCGGCCGCCACACTTGGTGAAACCGCGTCGGACTTGCGCGCCTGCGGCACGGCCGCCGCAGCGACTGCGGCCCCCACCGGGGCGATTTTCGTCGTTTTCACCGGAATGGTCGGAATGGTCTGCTCGGGGCTCGCGGCCGCCTGCCTGTCATTGGCCGGCAAAGCCAGCCACAGTGCCACCGCGGCGACGCCAAGCAGTGCGGCGGTGCCGATCGCGGCGATCACCAGATGCGAATTCGAACGGACTTCCTGCCAGAAGGACGGCCGCATGTCATATCCGAACTGCATGGCAAAGCGCCGACGTTCCGGCGTACCGAAACTGAAGGGCTCTCTCACTCTTGCCACCTCCATAAGCGGGCCGATGTTCTTTCGATCGAATGCCAAGAACCTGGCGCCAGATCTGCATCGGTCCCAAGAAACCAAAGCGGGCAAGCCCGCAGAATTCCCCGTCAGTCGCCCACAACCGGCATCTTTTGCCGGCGATTGTGGCATCACTACGCCTTCCTGCGATTCTGCACCTTTGCCGGGGATTCTGCAATGTGCCGCTACGGCAACAAATATTACAGCAATATTACAGGAATTCAGAACGATCCTGTCCAGCCTGAGGCAGGATCCCGAAAGTGGCTTCAGGCCCTCGCCAAAAATCATGCCAACCAGCAGATGGAACCGATCCTGTTTCCGTCGGGACGGAACAGGCTCTATATCCTGTCCCGTAGCGCAAACCAGTTGAGCGCCAGGAACAGCAGTGGCGTGCGGAAGCGCCGGCCGCCGGGGAACTGCGGGATTTTCAGATCCTCGATCAGCTTCAGCCGGTCGCGGTTGCCGGCAACGGTTTCGGCATAGAGCTTGCCGAAGAAGTTGGACAGCATGACGCCGTGGCCGGAATAGCCGCCGGCCGAGATCACATTGGGCATCACTTCGCGCACGAACGGCTTTCTCGGCACCGTGATGCCGACATAGCCGCCCCAGCCATGCGTGATCTCGACATCCCTGAGTGCCGGATAGAGTTCCGCGATCTGGCGGCGGATGTGGATGTGGATGTCCTTCGGATCGTTGACGCCATAAACCTCGCGTCCGCCGAACAGCAATCGCCCGTCCTTCGATCTGCGGAAATAGCGCACGACGAAGCGGGAATCGTCGACCGCCTCGCCGCCCGGCAGCACGTCTGAGTCCGCGCCCAGAGGAACGGTCGCGCCGATGAAGGAACCGATCGGCATGATGTGCGCCGCACTCACCGGCTCGAGCGTGCCGCCATAGGCATTGACTGCGATCAGGCATTTCTGCGCGGTCACCGTGCCTCTCGGTGTCGAAACCTTGACCTTGCCGCCATTGGAAATGATGCCGGTCGATGGGGTTCCCTCGAACAGCTGCGCGCCCGCTTGCGCTGCCACCCGCGCCGTGCCGATCACCAGCTTCATCGGGTGGATGTGGCCAGTGCCGGTGTCGCGCGTCCCGCCGAAATAGGCGGTCGAGCCCAACCGCTCCGCCGTCTCCTTGGCATCCATGAACGAAATATGCGGGTAGGAAAAACGGCTCGCCATGGTCTCGGCATGCGCCTTGTAGTCGTCGACGTAGCGCGGCTTGTGCGCCACCGAGAGCTGGCCCGGCATATAGTCGATATCGATCTGGTTGGCGGCAGTGAATTCGAGGAGATGCGTCTTCGCCTCTTCGGCGAGATCGAACAGCGCCTTGGCGCGGGAGAAGCCATACTCGGCTTCCAGCTCCTCTGCCCAGGCGCGTTGGCCGGTGCCGAGCTGACCACCATTGCGCCCCGAGGCGCCATCACCGAAGCGATACGCCTCGATCAGCACGACATTGGTGCCCGCCTTGGCCAGATGGGTTGCCGCCGACAGACCGGTAAAGCCGCCCCCGATGATGACGACATCGCATGTCCGGTCGCCATCCAGCGCCGGGTATTCAGGTCTCGGGCCGGCTGTGTCCTCGTACCAGGAGCGGCCGGGGGAGATCGGGGATTGGTAAGGCATGAGAAGTCCTAGGGCAGTAGGGCAGTAGGGCAGTAGGGCAGTAGGGCAGTAGGGCAGTAGGGCAGTAGGGC
>NZ_RZRQ01000331.1:0-6376 GCF_003997785.1 Mesorhizobium sp. M7D.F.Ca.US.004.01.2.1
GCATCAGCGCGATGACGATGATGGGCGGCACCAGCGCGCTCGCCAGTTTGCCGGCGATGGCGAGCGGATCGAAGCGGCGCCGCGCCCTGGCGGTGAAGGCGATGACCGCCGCCGGCTTCGCGGGGAACGCCTTCACTGTTGTGTCCTCGATAGTCTGGATCGACATGTCTGGGAAAAACTCCGTGGGGCAGATAATTCGAGCGACAAACGGCGCAAGGCGCCGTTTGCGCAGAGGTTCAAGCCAATGCCTTGATCTTCAGGCTGTCGAGATAGGCGGACGGATTGGCCGGATCGAAGATCTTGCCGTCAAAGAAGGTCTCGATGCCGCGCGACGAGGACGCCGGAACGTCGGCTGCCGCGACGCCGAGATCCTTGGCCGCCTCGCGCCACAGATCCTCGCGGTTGACCTGGTCGACCAGCGCCTTGATGTCGGTGGTCGGCGCGAATTTGCCCCAGCGGATGTTCTCGGCGAGGAACCATGCATCATGGCTCTTGAACGGATAGGAGACGCCACCCTTCCAGAACTTCATGTAGAGGTCGGTGCCGTTGGCGACGCGGCCATTGCCGTAGTTGATGTCGCCCTTGAGGCGGCCGATGATGTCGGCGACAGGCACGTTCATCCATTGCCGCTTGCCGATGATGGCGGCCATCTCGTCCTTGTTTTCAGTGGCCTCGCACCATTGCTGGGCTTCCATGACGGCCATCAGGATCGCCTTGGTGGCGTTCGGGTATTTGTCGATGAATTCGGCGCGCAGGCCGAGTGCCTTTTCCGGATGACCCTTCCACAACTCGCCCGTCGTGGCAGCGGTGAAGCCGACGCCCTGGTGGACGAGCTGCTCGTTCCACGGCTCGCCGACGCAGAACACGTCCATGTTGCCAACCTTCATGTTGGCCACCATCTGCGGCGGCGGCACGACGATGGTCGAAACGTCCTTGTCGGGATCGATGCCGCCGGCGGCCAGCCAGTAGCGCAGCCACAGATCATGCGTGCCGCCCGGAAAGGTCATCGCGGCCTTGATTTCCTTGCCGGCCGCCTTCTTGGCGGCGAAGGCGTCCTTCAGCTTCGAGGCGTCGAGGCCGACGCCGGTGCCGGCATATTCCTGGGCGACCGAAATGCCCTGGCAGTCGTAGTTGAGCCGCGCCACGATCGCCATCGGCATCGGCTGGTTGTTCTGCGTCACCTTGCCGGTGTGCATGAGGTAAGGCAGCGGCGTCAGGATGTGGGCGCCGTCGATGCCGTTGGCAGCACCCCCGAGCATCAGATTGTCGCGCGTCGCGCCCCAGGAAGCCTGCTTGAGCACCTCCACATCGGGCATGCCGAACTTGGCGAACATCCCCTTCTCCTTGGCGATCATCAGCGGTGCCGCATCGGTGAGCGCAATGAAGCCGAGTTTGGCGCCGGTGACCTCCGGAGTGGCGGTGGCGGCATAGGCGCCGGAGGGGAAGAGCTTGCGGGCGGCCACGAACAGCCCCGCCGTCATCGCGCTGCTGACCAGAAAATCGCGGCGGGTCATGTCCTTGAGGGTTGTTCCAGTCCTGATCCGTTTCGTCATCGTCGTCTCCGGTTGGGCGCGGCTTGGGACCGCGTCGTCGATTGCGTGTTGATCAAAACAAAAAAGCCGCCAGCCAGGTCTTCGCGTCCGGGTGACCGGGAGCGCATGAACCTGAGCGGCAGCTTTGCCTGTGGCGCCCGCCATTGGACGCCTGTTCCGTGACCCGTGAAGGGTCTGTCTATTCCAAAGCAGGAACCGTGCCAGTTTAGCAGGAGATGAAAAAGATAAATGAAATCAGCGATACGTGCCGGTCACCGACACGCGGGACCCTATGGCTGGCAGGCCAAAGATTGTTCATTGGAGCAATCGCACGCACAATTTTTGTGCAATGCACAAGAATGGCGCGGAAATGATCAGGCTTCCGCGCGGGCTGATTTCTGGGCGGCGATGTAGCCGTCGACCTCGTCCGGATCGAAGATCTGGCCGTCGAAGAAACCATCCGGGCCGAGCACCAGGCCCGCCCCTGTCGCGCCGACCGCGGTGGCGACGCGGAGCGCGCCCTCGACTTTCGAATTGGCGCCGGGAAGTGCCACGCCAAGCGGCTTCAGCGCCGAACGATAAAGGTCGGGACGATAGCAATCCCGAGCAATGGCGAGGTTCTCAGGCGTGTGCGCCACATGCCCCCAGCGCACCATCTGCGTGTAGAACCACAACGCATGGCTCTTCCACGGAAAGTTCGCGGCCTTGTCGAAGGGCAGGAAGAAGTCGTCGATCGTCCGCTCCGCGCCGTCGCCGAGTTGGAGATGTCCAGTCAGGATCGGCATCTGCACGGCCGGCGGCAGGCCGAGGAAACCAGGCTGCGACATGACAGCGGCCAATTCGCCGTGGTTGGCCGGATCCTGGCACCAGCGAGCTGAATGATGCAGCGCGCGCAGCAGTGCGGCCAGTGCCTCGGGGTTCTCGTCCGCCCAGGCCTTGCGCACACCTATCACCTTCTCCGGGCTGTTACGCCATATCTGGGCCTTGACGGTGACGATGTGGCCGGTGCCGGCGGCGACAGAGGCGCTGTTCCAGGGCTCGCCGACGCAGTAGCCGTCGATCCGCCCTGTGGCCAGCGCGTCGGCCATGAACGGCGGCGGCACGATGACGATCTCGATCTGTCGCGTCGGATCGATGCCGCAGGCGGCAAGCCAGTAGCGCAGTTCGTAATTGTGCCCGGAATGCGGATGCACGACGGCGAAGCGCAACGGATCATGGCCGGCGGCAGCACGCTCGCGAATGAGCGCGCCAAGTGCTGCACCAGCGCGCGCCGGATCGAGATCAGGCGCGGCGCCATGCGCCGCCATGCCGGCCCAGACGGCGTTGGAAATCGTGACGCAATTGCCGCCGAGCCCGAGCGAGAACGGGACGATGGTCTCGGAAGCGAGCGGCGTCAGCCCGAGATTGCAGGCCAGCGGCATCGGCCCCAGCATATGCGCGAGATGGAAGTGGCCGATGGCGATGCGGTCGCGGATGTTGGCCCACGACGTTTCGCGGTGTAGCGTCAGATCGATGCCTTCGCGTGCGGCAAAGCCCAACTCGCTTGCGGCGACCAGCACGGCGCTGTCGAAGAGCGGCATGAAGCCGGCGGTGATCTGGTGCTCGGCGCCCATGCTCATTCGTCCTCCGCCGGTCCCAGCAGCCCGGCTGTTGTCACCAGGCTCTGGGCGATGTCGCTGATCTTGCGGTTCTGGTTCATCGCCGTCTTGCGCAACAGCGTGTAGGCGGCCTCTTCGGAGAGGCCACGCGACTTCATCAGGATGCCCTTGGCGCGATCGATCACCTTGCGGCTCTCGAGCTCATTGCGCGCCTCTTCCAGTTCGCGCGCCATGCGCGAGAAGGCGTTGAAGCGGCTCACCGCCATGTCGAGGATCGGCTTGACGCGCTCCTGCCGCAGGCCGTCGACGACATAGGCCGAAACGCCGGCATCGACCGCCGCCTCGATCGAGGCCTGGTCGGAGCGGTCGACGAACATGGCGATCGGCCGCTTCACCGCGCGCGACAGCTGGAACATGTTTTCCAGCATGTCGCGGTTCGGATTTTCGAGATCGATGACGATGACGTCCGGCTCTATCTCGGCGATCCGCCGCGCAATACCGGTCACGTCATGGATGACGGTGACCCGCTCATGGCCGGCCTCGCGCAACCCCGCCTCGATGATCGCGGCGCGGATGCGGTTTTCGTCGATCACCAGGACGGCGAGTGCGGTTCGGACCATGCATGCATTGTGACCAAGCGAAGGAATTGTGCAATGCGGTATGGTTGAACAATCCCGACATTCGCAGACCAGCCTCTATTCCGCCGCCAGCGCCGTGACCTCGCGGCGGAAGGGCAGTGCGTCGCCGATATCGGCTTCATCCAGCTCGCGAGCGAAGCGGTGGCCGGCGTAGGTTGCCCAGGCGATCGGGCCCGACGCTTCGGCGTCGCCGATGACCGAACATGGCAAAACGTGCGCTGTCACCGTAATTCTTGCCTAAGACGAGTGGGATATTCAGCCGGCCACAATGTGACCAGTTGGATGTCATCGCCTGATGAATACGCCCGTGTAGGTCTGGCCGGCAAGCGCAACGGTTCCGGCCAGGGTTCCGTCGGGCAGCATCATAAAACTGACGTCCGCACCATTCGGGAGGCGCCCAAGCTTCAACGTAGTCCCTACAATTTTTCCTGCTCCGGCGGCCTCTCCCGGATTGTTATCGCCCAGCATTCCCCACGCAAAGGTGACCGTCACTTTGCCGTTCGGAGAAATCGTCTGCACAGCGACTTTGGCTTCATCCGTCCCCTCCAATCGTCCAACCCACATGCCCGAAAATGCGGCGTACCTTGTTGGAACGCCCTTCGCAGGGGGAGTGATTGTCATGGATTGATCCATGATTGCGGAGCCAGGAGGGGCAGGTTGAGGAGAAACAGCAACAGGATCTGACGCAGGTTCGAGAGCGGCTGATTGCGGCGCTTCAGGAGCCGATTGGCACGCGGCCAGGGCAAGTGCCGCGAAGCCCAGCATCGTGTTCCGCATCAAATCCTCCACCTCGTTCGCAAGTTGTCGGTGGGCAGCAGAGCCGCCGAATTGCACATCATTCTACACCACCGCCCTATGCATTGCGTATAGCACTTTGCATCCGTGTACCGAGCTTGTCGGCAACTCAAGAGCCGGTCTCAAATCACGGCTTCTTCCAGGAACGGCTCATTGCGCTCTATGCGCTCGTAACAGAACGGCGACAGATCGAGCGTCTGGAAAGACCCGTGGACGATGAGTTCTGAAACGGCCCGACCGACGGCTGGCGACTGTTGCAGCCCGTGCCCCGAGAAGCCGTTGGCAAACATGAAATTCGTCACCTGCGGGTGGAAGCCGACAATGCCGTTGTGGTCGAGCATGTTGTACTCGTAGTGGCCGGTCCAGCTCGTCTGGACCTTGAGCGCATCGAAGGACGGAATGCGGTGCCAGAGCGCCGGCCAGATGTAGTCGTCGAACTCTTCATGGTGCATTTCAAAGTCATCGTAGCCGGCCGGCCCGTCGCCTTGCGGCGTGTTGCCGGTGAGGAAAAGTTCGCCTTCTGGACGCACGAATGTTCCGGAAAGGTCGATGACATTGGGCATCCGGCCGGGGATCGGGTTGGCGCTGGCGAAGACGAAGCTGTAGCGCTTGTAGGGCGCGACCGGGATCGACAGGCCGGCCATGGCGGCGACCTGTTGCGCGCGTGGGCCGGCGGCGTTGACCAATGTTCCGCAACGAACCGTCTGTCCGGTCGCGAGGCGCACCGAGACGACCCGCCCATCGGCGATATCCAGCCCCGTCACGGCATTGTCGATATACTCGACGCCGCTGGCGCGGGCGGCGCGGCGGAAGCCATTCAACAGCCCCATCGAATCGAACCAGCCCTCTTCCCGGGAGCCCCAGGAACCACCGCCGAGATCCTCCACATTGAGCCAGGGAAAGCGCTCCTTCAGCGGGCCCGGCTCGAGGAAGACCGTGTGGGCTCCGAGACTGCGCTGCAGGTCGACACGCTCGCGCGCCGCTTCGACGCCGTCAGGTGAACAGCAGTAAAGATATCCATGCTCCTTGAAGCCGAGGTCGGGTGCCGGTTCGTCCTTGTAGAAGGGCGCCATCCGCTCCTCGAAACCGCGGATGATCTCGATGCCGAACTGGCTGATCTTCACATTGATCGGATTGGAATATTGCTGCCGGATCGCGCTGGTGGAGAGCGCTGTCGACGAGAACTCGTAGCTCGAGTCGCGTTCGACCACGAGGATCGAGGCGCCGCTGCCCAGCGCCTGGCTCAGCCAGTAGGCGGTCGACGAACCGACGACGGCGCCGCCCACGATGACGATGTCGTAGGCGGTGCGCGACGGCGCTTTGTAGGAAGGGATCGCCATATTCTGTCTCCGGCCTATTGGTTAAACGAAGCGATCAGGGCATCCGAGCCCCGGGCGAGCAGGCCGAGATCGGAACCAACGGCAACCATGGTGAAGCCGTCGGCGAGGTAGCGGTCGGCATCGGTCTTTGCAGGAGCCAGGATGCCGCTGGCCTTGCCTGCCGCTGTTGCTGCCTTGCGCACCGAGGCGATCGCTTCTTGAACGTGCGCCGCACCGGGATTGCCCATCGCGCCCATATTGGTGGAAAGGTCGCCGGGTCCGACGAAGAGGACGTCGACGAAAGCCAAAGCCGAGATATAGGAAGAGTTAGAAAAGAAAGTATCGCATTCGATATGAACGGACAGAAGTTGCTGCTCGCGCGCCCGCCCATGATAGCCGGCGATGCGGCCGAATGCGTTGGCGCGGTGGGCGACCGAGAATCCCCGGAAGCCGGCCGGAGCATAGGTCATCGCGGAAACGATGATGCGCGACGG
>NZ_RZRQ01000332.1:0-6336 GCF_003997785.1 Mesorhizobium sp. M7D.F.Ca.US.004.01.2.1
GCAATGCACGGGTTGCGACGACGACGCATGAATTCGACCTGCTGCTTGCGTTCTGCCGCAATGCGGGCCGGGTTCTCTCGCGCGAAGAACTGCTCAGCGTGACCCACGCCGGGCTCGCCGGACCGATCGAACGAAGCGTCGATGTGCATGTCAGCCGGATCCGCCAGAAGATCGAAAAGGACGCGCGCGATCCGGTGCTTCTCAGGACTGTTCGGTTGGGTGGCTACATCTTCACCGCAACGGTGGAGGAGGCATGAGGGGTTTCGTCCGCCGTTTTCTGCCCCAGTCCGTGCGCGGGCAGTTTGCGGCAATCATTTTCATCGCGGTGATTGTGATCATGTCCGTCGGATCGGTCGTCGAGAGTTTCATAGAGAACGTCGACCTTCCCGCTGTGGAAGATAGCGCCAGGCGAGCGGCCGTTTTTGCCGCCTTGTTGCGCGAAACGCCAGCGGAAGCGCGTGGCGCAATTCTGGCGACAGCTGCGCGAGCTGGTTTTGATTTCAAGGTGCTGCCCAAGGAACAGATCCGCAGCATTCCCTATTCCTATCTGCAGTGGCGAAGTATCGAATGGCTTTTCCGCATCGACAGGGGGGCGGTTGATGGGCGCTGGATAAGGATCGGCGGCCGATACGCGTTTGTGATCGACCTCGACCAGCATGACGTCCTTGCTCATTTCGGTATGCCCGATTCCTGGCTGACATCTGGCCTCGTGCGTGCCTCGTTCTACAGGTTCATGGCTTTCGTCGCCTTGCCCGTCCTGATCTGGCTGTTTGCGGTATGGGCCGTAACGGACCCGCTGAAGCGCATCTCGGCGGCAGTCGGTTCGACCGAGATTGAGAACAGCGACCAGCTTTTCGTCGAACGCGGCTCCATTGAGATGGTTGGGCTGGCGCGCGCCCTGAACAGGATGAGAACGCGTATCCGAACGATGATAGAAAACCGCACGCGCATGTTGCGCAGCGTCAGTCATGATCTGCGCACGCCTTTGACGCGGCTGCGGCTTCGCGCCGAGCGCATGGATGATGGCCCCGTTCGAACCGCGATCCTCTCCGATGTCCAGCACATCGAAGTCCTGATCGACGAGACCCTGACCTATCTGCGCAACGACGTTTCGACGGAGAAGCTGCAGCGCGCCGACATTGCCAGCGTTCTGCAAACCGTCTGTGCTGAATTCTCCGATGTCGGGTTTCCGGTCTCATATTCCGGACCGGATCGGCTTCTGGGCTGGTGCAAGCCCAATGCACTGGCGCGGGCGATCGCCAATCTCTGCGACAACGGGGTCAAATTCGCTGGCACTGTCACGGTCGCATTGACGGCGACCGACACGGTGGCACGCATCACGGTTGGCGATGACGGGCCGGGCATTCCGATGACGGCGCGCGCTCGTGTTTTCGAACCGTTCTTCAAAGAAGATGCGTCGCGCGGCATTGCA
The DNA here is from genome assembly GCF_003997785.1 of Mesorhizobium sp. M7D.F.Ca.US.004.01.2.1. Classification (NCBI taxonomy): domain Bacteria; kingdom Pseudomonadati; phylum Pseudomonadota; class Alphaproteobacteria; order Hyphomicrobiales; family Phyllobacteriaceae; genus Mesorhizobium; species Mesorhizobium sp. M7D.F.Ca.US.004.01.2.1. Next base: position 1,433 of record NZ_RZRQ01000332.1, read on the forward strand.
TCGAAGCATGGCTTTGGCCTGGGTCTTTCGATCGTTGCCGACATCGTCCAGGGACACGGCGGCAGGATCGAATTGCAGGACAATCAACCCAACGGACTGGTCGTCACCATTGACTTGCCGAATGGTCCAAGTGCCCAACCGTCTTAGACGGCCTCGTGCCGGGTAAGACGACGCGCTTTAAGCCGGCAGGCCGGGGCGGTCGAGCTTTTTGGGCGACAGGGTGAAAATCTCGCAGCCGGTGTCGGTCACGCCGATCGTGTGCTCGTACTGCGCCGACAGCGAGCGGTCGCGCGTCACCGCGGTCCAGCCGTCCGACAAAACCTTCACGTGCGGTCGGCCGAGATTGATCATCGGCTCGATGGTGAAGATCATGCCGGGCCGCATCTCGACGCCCTCATTGGCACTGCCATAGTGCAGGATGTTCGGTGCGTCATGGAAAAGCTGGCCGACGCCGTGGCCGCAGAAATCGCGCACCACCGAGCAACGCTCACCCTCGGCATAGGTCTGGATGGCGGCGCCGATGGCGCCGGTGCGGGCGCCGGGCCTGACCGCCGCTATGCCGCGCATAAGGCATTCATGCGTGACTTCGAGCAGGCGCTCGGCAGCGCGCTTGATCGTGCCGACCGGATACATGCGCGAGGAATCGCCGTGCCAGCCGTCGAGGATGTAGGTGACGTCAATGTTGACGATGTCGCCATCCTTGAGCGGCTTGTTGTCGGGAATGCCATGGCAGACGACATGATTGATCGAGGTGCAGGACGATTTCGTGTAGCCGCGATAGTTGAGTGTCGCCGGCAGCGCGCCGTGGTCCATGCCGAATTCGAAGACAAAGCGGTCGATGGTTTCGGTGGTGACGCCGGGCTCGACCATCGGCACCAGTTCGTCGAGACAGCGCGCGGTGAGATCGCATGCCTTGCGCATGCCGCCAAAGCCGTCCTCGCCATAGAGGCGAATCTGGCCGGTATTTCTGAGCGGTGCCGTGGCGGCGTCGAGATAGGTGACCATTTTGTCCGTGTAGTCGGTAGGGCTCTGCAAGAGAGCCGACGTGAAAATCTCCCCAGATTTGGCACTTGAGGGCAAAAGGTTCAAGGAAGAACTGCCTGATGCAGCCGTGCATTCGGGATATTTGCCTTGCATGGGGTAATGTCTCGCCGGGTTTTGCCCGGTTTACTTTCCTTTCTGGCCATCGTGCGGTAGGGCGGGTGATGTTTTCGAGATCGCGCCCCTTCACGGCCAGGCAAGCCAGATGGCTTGAAGCGCCGCTGACGGCAGCCTGCTCATGCCTGATGGGCATGGTGCTGCTGGCGATGCTATGCCTCGGCCGGCCGGCGGCGCCAGCCTTCGCGGATAGTGCGCCGAGCGGTGCCAGAATCGGTGTCGAGCGGTCTGGCGAGGTGGCGGCGCTGCTGCGTGTCACCGGTAAGGTGCAAGCGCTGGAAGTTCGCGCCGTCCGTCCGGCCCTGGTCAAGTTCGCCGGCGGCCACCCCGCCCTGCCGGTCCCCGACGCTGTCTTCCCCGGGGTCGAGCGCACGCTGCCGGGAGCGGCTGTTTCGGGATACGGAGCGGCCTCGGCTCCGAGGGCGGGCACCAACCAGCCGCGCGCACCGCCGGGCATCGCGGCCTAAGCGGTCCAGAGCCGCACCCTTCACCTCATCGCTATCCCTGTTCGCGTCGTGATCGTGCGGCGGCTGTGGCCGCGCCGCGGTCGCGCGGCGCGGCATTTCCGGACTATTTCAATGCAACAACGCATCAAGACTTTCAAAACCCTGTCGCGTGCGGCCTCGGCTGCCGCGTTCCTCTCCGTTCAGGCGCTCATCTGCATCGGAACCGTCTATTGGGCGGTTGCCGAGACACTCGGCCTGTCGCCGATGTCGGCCCTTGTGCTCGGCGGCATCTTCGCCGTGCCGACGATATTTGTGCTGATCACCGCGATTCGCGTGGCTTTCGACGCGGAGACGGATCCAGCGAACCAGTGAGCGCAGTCGCCCAAAGCATATCCTCGATTGTTCTGGGCGACGTGGCTGTTCAGCGACCCAAGTGACGACACATTTCTGGGTCAAAAGCCCGTCAAAGCAACTTTTGACGACGAATGGCGTTGCCTCGGTGACGCCGGTTCGGGAGATAGGAAATGGACAGACTGCAATTCGAGGTGCCGGTGCGCATCGCACCCGCGCCCGGCCTGCCAGTCGAGGAGATTTACGGCGTCGAGCAGGCGCTCGATTTTCTTCAGGACTGGCCTGCGCGCCGTCAGGGCCCGATCTATCAGAAAGCGTTCAACGCCTGCTTTGGCGCCACGGTGGACGTAGTCAAGACCGAGGATGCCTGCCGGGCATTCATGGCGTTTTGCCGGGCGAGCGGACTGATGGCCAGGGACATGATGACGCCGCGCAAGCGCGGCGGTGAGGCAAGGGCGCTCCAGGCCTGAGGGCCGTCGCCCGTTTCACCTGCCCAACGCCAACGATGGCGTTTGAACGCACACGGCGATGTCGTGGGCGTATGGCTGCGCCTTTTGTCCCCGACGACCTCACCAGGCGCACCAACGTCAGCGCCGTTAAGCTTCCGTTTCCACCTTCCCGGCTACGCCATTGCTTGTTGGCAATGGTTGATTCGTTGCGTCAGTCTCATGGTTCGGAAGATGTCCCTAGAAAAAGTTCGTGCATTCCCGATCGACCGTCAGGTATTCTTGGTCAGGGAAGTTGCCGCCAAGCTCGGCAATCTGCATGGCGAGACCGCCACCTCCTTCTGGAGGGCCAAGGCGTCGGAGTTGCTCGATCGCGTGGTCGGATCCGGCAGGGACAGAACAGCAGCCAGCGATGAAGTGCGCAGGTTCTTCCTGGCCGTACAGAGAGAGATGATGGCCGAAACGGCTGCGGAGTCGATGCCAATTCTTTCCGCTTAAAGCTGAACCGGGGTAGCGACATCGGTGTTCGCCACCTTCGACGGCAAGTTCGCCGATCGGATGCAGACCATGGCGGCAATATCGAGTTCAGGGTGAACTGGTAGGCAAGGGCACGGAGTGCTCGCTGGCTCGGTATCCGATGGAGTGGGTCCCGGTTTGCCGCGCATAAATCCTATCGCGAATGGATGGCAGTCCTGCCCCATAGCGGGTCACTTGCCACCATCTCCGCAATTGCATTGTTAGCAAACGATAAACTGTCGCCGGCAATCGTCCACGTGGGATGCGGGCTTTTGGTCGTGTTGCTGCCTTTAATGCCGTCGATCGGCCATGAATCCCCTTGTTCTGGATGCCAATAGATCACTGGTCAAAATTGAACGGAACTTTTTAGCCGTTCGTTCATATATGCGTGCTTTCTAATCTATGCCATGGTCTCCAATTGCTTCACCCGAATTCGGCTTGTGGCGGACGGTATATGCCGGAGCACCCGCGCAAATGTCGCAACCATTTTCGCCCTGACCTTGCCGATCGTTGTTGGCGCCGCGGGCTTCGGTGTCGAAACCTCCTATTGGTACTACAACAGCCTGAGACTGCAGGCGACGGCTGATGCCGCCGCCTATGCCGGCGCGCTTGAACAGGTCTCGGGTTCCGACAAGCCGACAATCGTCGCGGCCGCGACCCAGTCGGCGGCGACGAACGGACTGGGCTCGGGCACCATCGTCGTCAATACGCCGCCAGCGTCCGGACCGAATACGGCGAAGAAAGCGGTCGAGGTGATCGTCGGCCAGAAGCTCGACCGGATGTTTACCTTGATCTTCACGCAGGCTCAGGTTCCCGAACAGGCGAGGGCGGTCGCCCTCATCACCAACGCCTCGAAGGCCTGCATGACCGCGCTCGATCCGGCCGCCCCGCAGGCAGCGCTGTTTTCCGGCAATACTATCGTGAAGGTTACCGGCTGCGTGGTGATGTCCAATTCGATCGCCCCTGACGCCATCAAGCTTCAGGGCTCGGCGGGCCTCCAGATCGATTGCCTGATTTCGGCGGGCGGCGTCTCGCTCAGCAATCCCGTCACCACGGTCTGCGCGGCCCCGATCACCCAGGCGCTGCCTGCCGCCGATCCATTTGCCGACCTGCCAGCCCCGGCGGCCTCGAACCCTTGCCAGAACGACAACAAGCCGACGCTGAGCCCAGGCACCTATTGCGGCGGCATGACGCTGAAGGGCAATGTCACGCTTTCGCCTGGCGTCTATGTCGTTCAGGGCGATCTCAAGATAAACGCCAACGCGGCCATTATCGGCAGCGGTGTGACCATCTTCATGTCGGGCAGTTCGACCGTCAGCATGAATGGCAACGCCTCTGTGAAGCTCAGCGCGCCGACCTCGGGCACCTATTCCGGTGTGCTGTTCTACGGCGACAGGACCGGTACCCCCGCATCCAGCACATTCAACGGCACAGCGGACTCGCTGCTGACCGGAGCCATCTACTTCCCCAAACAGCAAGTAAACTATCTTGGCAACTTCTCAGGCAACGGCGGCTGCACCCAGGTCGTCGCCAATACGATTCAATGGTCCGGCAGCACAACCATCAACCAGGATTGCACGAGCCTCGGAATGCGCGACATTCCGGCGGGGCTGTCCGTGGCGCTGGTAGAGTAGCCTCCGTGGAACGCCGATCGGCGCCGATCCTCAGCGATAAAGCGGGCGTTGCGGCGGTCGAGTTCGCGATGGTGCTGCCCATCCTGTGCCTGGTGCTGCTCGGCATTCTGGACGGCTGGTCCTACGTAACGAGTTCGCTGTCGATGCGCGCCGGCGTGAAGACTGCCGCGAACCTGGTCATGGGCGGATCGACCAATGATACGGCGACCAAGGCCGTTGCCATTGCGAGCTGGGAGAATCGGCCGGAGGATGGCCAGGTCACGCTAAGCCGGACTTACATGTGCGGGACGACCGTCGTCGACGCTGCCACCTTGTGCAGTGGGCCGAAAGCACCATCGGTCTATGTCCAGATC
>NZ_RZRQ01000333.1:0-6258 GCF_003997785.1 Mesorhizobium sp. M7D.F.Ca.US.004.01.2.1
GAGATGGGGCGGCCGGATGAAGGCCCCTCCCCTCCCCCGCCGGTCCTTGACCCGCGACAGACATCGTTGCCTACGCATCTCGAAAAGCTCGCCGACCGTGCGCGCGATTATGTCGAGGCAGCAAGTTCGGCGAACACCCGTCGCGCCTACGCAGCCGACTGGAAGCATTTTTGCGCCTGGTGCCGGCGCCAGTCTTTTGATCCATCGCGGCCGGACCCGCAGACCGTCGGCCTCTATATCACCGCGCAGGCTTCGGGCACTGGAAGGGACAAAAAGGCGGTGGCGACGATCGAGCGCCGCCTGTCATCCCTGACCTGGAACTACACGCAGCGCGGCCAATCGCTTGACCGGAAGGACCGTCATATCGCCACCGTGCTCGCCGGCATCCGCAACACGCACGCCGCCCCGCCCCGTCAGAAGGAGGCCGTACTGCGCGACGATCTTGTTGCCATGCTGGAGACGCTCGACCGCAGCACGCTGCGTGGCCTGCGTGACCGCGCCATGCTGCTTTTGGGCTTCGCAGGCGGCTTGCGCCGCTCCGAAATCGTCGGCCTCGATCTTGCCCGCGATCAAACCGAGGATGGCCGCGGCTGGGTCGAGGTGCTCGACAAAGGTGTTCTTGTGACACTGCGCGGCAAGACCGGCTGGCGCGAGGTCGAGATCGGCCGCGGTTCGTCCGACTCCACCTGCCCGGTTGTCGCGCTCGAGACCTGGCTGAGGTTTGCCCGCATCTCGCATGGCCCCTTGTTCCGCCGTGTTACTGGTCAGGGTAAAACGGTCGGCGTCGATCGGCTCAACGATCAGGAGGTGGCCCGGTTGGTCAAGCGCACGGCCTTGGCCGCCGGCGTGCGCGGCGATCTCTCCGAGGGCGAGCGGGGACAGAAGTTTTCCGGACATTCACTGCGCGCTGGCCTGGCTTCCTCTGCCGAGGTTGATGAGCGTTATGTGCAGAAGCAGCTTGGCCACGCCAGCGCCGAGATGACCCGCAAGTACCAGCGGCGTCGCGACCGTTTCCGGATCAACCTCACTAAGGCGTCCGGGCTCTGAAAAGCCCTCTCTTTTCCCACTGAGCGAACTTGACACCAATACTCCGTCCTCCCACTTGGCGCTTATCGTGAGGTAACGGACTGATGAGTGCTGCCCCCTCTCCTCCGACGAGCTATCACCTGGAACGCTTTGCTTAGCGTCTTCAAGGCAGGTGAAAGACAACATGGCGCTTTGCAATGTCGGGTCAGAACGCGGTCGAGTTTGATCTGCCAGGCTCAGAGTGTCGTGATCGCTTGCCAGGCACCGGAGCGCCTTAGGAAGCCGATAAGAACTGGGCGTGACGCCGGGGTAAGCAGGATTTGTGCTTGGATGGTAGGCTTTGTCCGCAGACAAAATCGCCAAATTGTGCAGCATATTCAGTTGCATGAATCATATTGTTGAGCCCCGTTCCGCGACCGTTAAGCTTTTGTTAACTTTAAATTTCTTGCCCGGGCGAACGAATCGGACATAATGACGGTTGCTTGGCGCTTTTACGTCAAAAATCGTTTTTAGAGAGTCTCGATCGAATGAACGTGAACTCGCCCGTTCCTACAAAGATCCCGCTGCTGTTCGAGAAAAGCATCCTCGATCAGGGCGACCAGATATCGAAGAAGTTGCACCTGCTTTCGATGCAGCGCTTCCCTCCCCACGCGAAGAAAAATCTTCGTTCGTTCTCGCTGGCGGAGGTTGCCACGTATCTGGGCGTTTCCCAGAGCCATCTGAAGAAACTGCATCTGGAAGGAAAGGGACCGGTGCCTGAAACCTCGACGTCGGGCAGACGTTCCTACACTGCTGAACAGATGCTTGAGCTGCGCCAGTATCTGGACCAGTACGGTCGATCTGACGCCCGCATGTATGTTCCCCATCGGCGGCCCAGCGAGAAGCTTCAGATTTTAGCTGTGGTTAATTTCAAGGGAGGCAGCGGGAAGACCACTACAGCTGCCCACCTCGCCCAATACCTTGCGCTTACCGGTCACCGTGTCCTAGCGGTCGATCTCGATCCGCAGGCGTCGCTTTCTTCATTGCATGGGTTCCAGCCTGAACTCGACCAGACGAAATCCCTTTACGACGCGATTCGTTATGACGACGAAAGGGTGCCTCTCTCCGAGATCATCAAGCCGACGAATTTCCCGGGCTTGGACATCGTCCCAGCGAACCTAGAGCTCCAGGAATTCGAATACGACACGCCTCTGGCAATGACTGACAAGTCTTCGAATGCGGGCAGGGCGTTTTTCACACGCATCTCGAAGGCATTGATGGAGGTCGACGATCGCTACGATGTCATAGTTATCGATTGTCCGCCGCAGCTTGGCTACCTGACGATCACTGCACTGACCGCAGCGACTTCAGTGTTGATCACGATCCATCCGCAGATGCTCGATGTGATGAGCATGGGCCAGTTTCTGCTGATGCTCGGGAACATCCTGGAGCCGATCAGAGCGGCCGGTGCCGAGGTGAATCTGGAGTGGTATCGCTACCTTGTTACTCGATTCGAACCTACGGACCAGCCGCAAGCGCAGATGGTGGCATTCCTGCATACGCTGTTCGGCGAATTCATCCTAAAGAACCAGATGCTGAAATCAACGGCGATTTCCGATGCGGGGATTACCAAGCAGACCCTCTACGAAGTCGAAAAGAATGCGATGACCCGGTCCACATACGAGCGGGCAATGGAAGCCTTGGACGTCGTTAATGGCGAAATCGTAGCTTTGATTCATGAAGCATGGGGGCGCTGACTTGTCTGCTGACAAAAGTGCACCTTTTCCAAATGTATTCAACGGCCTACGCTGCCTGGAGGTAAAATATGGCACGTAAGAATCTTCTGTCTGGCCTCGTAGAAGCGGAAGCCGGCGAGCGGGATTCATCTACCGCAGCTGCAGCATATCCGATCCGCGGAGCGTCAAAATCCATGATCCGTTCGGTCAACGAGTTGGCAAAGCAAGCGGATGCGTATCTTGAGGGCGAGCATGTCGTGGAACTCGATCCAAGCGCAGTCGACGGCTCGTTCGTTTCCGACCGCATGGGTGACGACCAGGAGCAGTACCAAGAGCTGCTGGAAGCTATTCGGGAAAGGGGGCAGGATTCTCCCATACTTGTCCGTCCGCATCCAGGCTCCGACGGCCGCTACATGATTGTCTTCGGCCACCGCAGAGTCCGGGTCGCTCGTGAGCTGGGACGGAAGGTAAGGGCAGTCGTCAAGGAGATCGACGACAGGGCCCATGTAATTGCCCAGGGTCAGGAGAATTCCGCTCGTGCAAATCTTAGCTTCATCGAGAAGGCGATGTTCGCAAAGCGTCTTGAGGATTTGGGGTACGACAGAGATGTGATCTCGTCAGCATTGGCCTCGAACGCCGCTGCGGTATCAAAGATGGTATCAGTCGTCTCAAGAATTCCGGCGTCTGTGATCGGCAAGATTGGATCCGCTACGTCTGTGGGCCGCGAGCGGTGGGTTGAGCTGTCTCTCCTCGCCGGCAAGAAATTCGAAATGGTTAATGCAATCTTGTCCGAACCAGAATTCGGTGAGTTGGAAAGCAACGGACGTTTCGAAAGGCTGCTGGGAGCCCTGAATGCGAAGGGGAAGCCGGTTCGCAAGGTAGGTCTGAAGTCCCAAGCACAATCCTGGGTCCCGGAGGACAAAGCAGTTAGCGTCAGCGTTAAGAAGGCAGGCAAGGCCATCACAATCGCCGTGAAGGAGATGGACGGCAGCCGCTTTGGCACGTGGATTTCCGATAATCTGAGCAACCTCTATGAGGCGTTCAGAAAGTCGGAGCAGACCTCAACAGGAGACTGAAACCGCAAAAGAAAAAGGCCCCCGAACGTCACCGTCGCGGAAGCCCTTCTCGTCTGTCGCAAGCTGAGAATCGCATTTCCCCGAATCACTGTCAAGAGTCGTGGCGCCGTTTTGGCGAGCAGATTTCTTTTGCCTAATCGAAGGTGAAAGAAAATGGAGACGGGTATTGCAACGACGCCCTTTGGGCGGCGGCCGATGTCGCTTGCTATGCTGGCAGCGCAAAACGAGTCACGTGAAATCCCCAAGGGCAGGGTCGTCGACAAATGGCAGATCTACCGCAACCTCTGCGAGGGCAAGAGCATCGTCGGTATCGGCGATCGTGCGCTGGCCGTCCTGAATGCGTTGCTATCATTCTATCCTGACAGCGAATTGGGTGAGGAAAACGACCTCATCGTCTTTCCCTCGAACGCACAGCTGTCGCTCAGGGCGCACGGAATGCCCGAGCCTACAGTCAGACGACACGTGGCGGCTCTTGTTGACTGCGGGCTGATCATCCGTCGGGATAGTCCGAACGGCAAGCGCTACGCGCGCAAGGGCAGAGGAGGGGAGATCGAGGAAGCATTTGGCTTCTCCCTGGCGCCGCTGCTGGCCCGCGCTCACGAGTTCGAGGCGGCGGCCGAGCGTGTTCGCGCCGACAACAGGGCGCTCAGGCTGATGCGCGAGCGGATCACCTTGCACCGCCGAGACATCCAGAAGCTGATCGAGGCGGCTGTTGACGAAGATGTTCCAGGCGACTGGGGAGGCTTGTGGAAGCGCTTCCGCGGCGTTGTGGAGGCAATTCCGCGCCGAGCTTGCATTGCCGAGCTCGAACCGATCGTGGCGGATATGGCCGGATTACATGACGAGGTGGATAAGCTGCTGGAAAGTCATATGAAATACACGAATCCGAGCGGCAATGACTCTCAAAACGAGCGGCAGCAATCTGATTCAAATACCGACTCTATTTTTGAATTTGAACCTGCTTTAGAGAAAAGCGGGGCGTCGGCCGAGCCCAGGACGAGGACCGCAGAGGCGCCGAAAACATACCCACTAGGGATGGTGCTGAAGGCTTGCCCCGAAATTGCGGATTATGCCGTCGACGGGATCGGCAATTGGCGCGATCTCATGATAACGGCCGCCCAGGTGCGGGGATATCTGGGCGTTTCGCCGTCTGCGTATGAGGAGGCGTGCCATGTGATGGGCCAAGAGATCGCGGCGATCGTGATTGCCTGCATTCTGCAAAGGGCGCAGCACATCAACTCGGCCGGCGGCTATTTGCGGGTACTGACCGAAAAGGCGACGTCAGGGCAGTTCTCTGTCGGGCCGATGCTGATGGCGGCGCTCAAGGCGAACGGCGCGATGGCGAAGATGACGGGATGACGATCGCCGATCCCGCAGCTCGTCGCTTCGCGCCCAGCTCAAAGCCAATGCGGCCTTTTGGGTCTTTGGTTTCGTCGACCGGCAGCAGTCTTGGTGGTTGTCCGCGCGTCTGACCGACAAGGCACAAGGGTGGGGCACTATTCCGAGAGTCTTGTTTCCAAGCATACGATGCTGGCACTGCTCAATTATCGAGGTGGCGTCAGCGCCCCCACCGCTTGGCGCCAAAAGGTCGTCAAACAGGCCAAAGACTTGCTATGAGGGCCATTTGCTGCATGTATCTGAAACAGCTGCGGCCAGTGCGGTCGGCCAGCGGACAGGTAGACACTTACGGCAAGGAAACACCTTTATGCGACTGGAACGGTAAAGTGGTTCAACGCGACCAAGGGCTTTGGCTTCATTCAACCCGACGGTGGTGGACAGGACGTGTTTGTCCATATTTCTGCTGTCGAGCGCGCTGGCCTATCGACGCTTGCTGACGGCCAGAAGGTCAACTACGAGATGGAACAGGATCGGCGGACCGGTAAATCGTCTGCCGGCAACCTGAGCAAGGCTGGCTGAACCAGGCACTCAAATTGGCAATCGCATCAAGCACGCAAGCTTCAGTGCACCAAGAGGACAGGTCTGGTGGCCTACCGGCATGTTGTTGAAGTGTCACCTTTGTTGACCCATATGCGCGGTGCGTCGGATGTTTCCTCCCATTCGTCCGGCGCGTTCCCCTCTGGAGGTTTAACCTTCATACCTGGCCGGACCTTGGTCCGGCCTTTTTCTTGCGCGCGAGAAACGGGTAAACGGGTAAACTGAGGTGACGAGGCCCGGCGGTGATTGCGCGATCTCGCAGCCAGAATTGGGCAGTATCGCGTTGCCACTTCATCGGTGAATTGAGAACCATGGTCAGGGCGGTTAAGCCGATGGCTTATATTCGCCAGCCCGGCTGGCGAAGACTGACCTAAGGCCGTTTCTCGGCCTGCCATTCTCTCCGGTCATTCGAAGGACAATGGCAATTCGCCGCCTGCTTTTGCCGATATTTTCACAAGAGATGTGGAAGAATTGACTATTCTGCAGGCTTGTCGAAGACCATGGGC
>NZ_RZRQ01000334.1:0-6151 GCF_003997785.1 Mesorhizobium sp. M7D.F.Ca.US.004.01.2.1
GGCCGAAAACGCCGGCGCCTGTGGCTGCGGAGCCTGCCGCGGCGCCGATGTTGAGCGTGCCGGTCGAACCCGCGTGACTGGCAATGGTGACGGTGCCGCCGGCGAAAACCGCGCCGCCGTTCGAAATCGTCAGTGTGCCCGCGCCGTCGAGGCCGACGGCAAGGCCCGCGCTGCTGGTCCAAGTCGAGCCGGTGCCGTCGACCGTCGCCGTGCCGGTCGAGCCTGGATTGTACCCGAGGTAGCCCCAGGCATTGCTGACCGTGCCGCTGTTCAAGACATTCAGTGTGCCGGTTCCGAGGTTGCCGACGTAGAGGTCGCCGCTGTTGGCCCAGATGGAATTCGCACCACCCACGGTCACAGCACCCATACCTGTGCTGACGTTACCGACGAAGCCGCCTGCGCTCTGGATGGTTCCCCCGTTTGAAACCGTCAGTGTGCCGGTGCCTCCGGTGCCGATGAACAGCGCTGAGCTGTTGATCCAGCTCGAGCCCGCGCCGTCGACCGTGGCCGTGCCAGTCGAGCCCACCGAGTTACCCAGGTGGCCGACCGTGTTCTTGACAGTGCCGCCGCCTTGGATTGTCAGCGTGCCAACGCCGCCTCCGCTGACGCCGACATAGAGAGCTGAACTGCCGTTCCATGTCGAGCCGGCGCCGTCGACCATCGCGGTGCCGACAGAATAGTTCCCGACATAGCTCATGGCGCTGTTGACGGTGCCGCCGTTCGAAATCGTCAGCGAGCCGGTGCCGCTGTGGCCGACAATCAGAAGATTCACACTATTAGTCCATGTCGAGCCGACGCCGTCGACCGTCACCGCGCCAGTGGAGCCCGCTGCTTTGCCAACATAGGCCGAGTCACTGCTGACCGTGCCGCCGCTCGAGACCGTCAGCGTGCCCGTGCCATGATTGCCGACGTTAAGGCTCCCACTGTTGGTCCAGGTCGAGCCGGCGCCCGCGACGGCCACCATGCCGGTCGAGCCCACCGAATTGCCGACATAGGCCGCGTCATTGCCGACGGCGCCGCCGTTGGTGATCGCCAGAGTGCCGGCGCCGTAGTTGCCGACAGTCAACGACCCGCTGTTGCTCCAGGTCGAGCCGGCGCCGTCGACGAAGACCATGCCGGTCGAGCCCGTCGAGTTGCCGACATAGGCCGAGTCATCGCTGACGGCGCCGCCGTTGGTGATCGCCAGAGCCCCGGTGCCGTTGTTGCCGACAGTGAGATCGCCGCTGTTTGTCCAGGTCGAGCCCGCGCCGTCGACCGTCGCCGAGCCGTTTGAGCCAGAGTACTCGCCCACGCTCCCGACAGCATTGCTGACCGTGCCACCATTCAAGATCGTCAATATACCGGCGCCGTTAAAGCCGACGTAAAAGCTGGAGCTGCCAGTCAAATTCGACCCTGCGCCGTCAACCGTCACGATGCCTGTTGAGCCCACGTTATAGCCGAGCGCGCCGGTGGCGTAGCTGACCGTGCCGCCTTTCTGAATGTTCAGCGTGCCGGTGCCCTGGGCGCCGATATAAAGGGCCGAGCTGTTTGTCCAGGTCGAGCCAGCGCCATCGACGGTCACCGTGCCGTTGGAGCCCGCGTGCCAGCCGATGGTGCCTGTCACATTGCTGACCGCGCCGCTGTTGGTGACGCTCAGCGTGCCGACGCCAAGTTCGGCGATATAGAGGTCACTGCTGTTGGTCCAGGTCGAGCCGATGCCGTCGACCGTCACGGTGCCGGTGCCCGCACCGTAACCGACATGACCCACGGTGTCGCTGACAGCGCCGCCGTTCGAGATCGTCAAGGTACCGTTGCTGTTGGTGCCCGAAGCAAGGAAAAGGTCCGAACTGTTGCTCCAGGCCGAGCCTGCTCCAGTCACGGTCACGCTGCCGCTCGAGTCCGAGAGATAGCCCAGATAGCCGGCCGTATCGGCGAGCGTGCCGCCGTTTGTGATCGTCAACGAGCCTGTGTAACTCGCAATGGTGCCGAGAAACACATAGTGCGCGGCCGCATTCGCCGCATTGACCACGGCCGGATTCGGGAACGTCGCGTTGAGAGTAACGTCGTCGCTCGATGTCGGAACGGCGGCGGGGTTCCAGTTTCCGGCGGTAAACCAATCTGTGGAGGCAGCGCCGGTCCATATCTCGGCTGCCGTGGCGGCGATTGGCTGGCCAAGGCCGACCAGTGCGGTCGACGTCAGCGCCAGATACTTCAACGCCTTCGCTTTGCGGCCTCCAAATCTATTCTGCGGCATTCAATCCCCTGACATGACAGTCGTTTCGCCCTGAGGGCTGATATGTCATCGGGGCCAGGCGTTGTCTTGGGCAGGGCCGCACCGGAATTGGACTGGAGAGAGGCGTCGTGCCTTTTCCGCGCACTGTGGCAGTTTTGCGCCATCGAGTGCGACGCTTTACGGATATCTCCGATTTTTTCCGGAATTGCGTCAGCCAAATCGACGAAGTTCGGGAAAATTCTTGTCCAAAACAGCAATGAAATTGTCGTCCATGGCGGAAGTACTTCTTGCTCTGGACAAGCCATTATCTGGTCCAATACGGTGCATGTCTAAAGTGAAGGCGCATATAGAAAAGGCCCCGGATATCCGTTGCAAAAGAATGTCTTCTCATCGGTCGATTTGCCGTCGCATCTGGACCACCGCGCGCGGTTCGCGCTCTGGCAGGACATCCACGTCGCCGAGATCTGGTCGGTCGAATATACGATTTCCGAGAAGCTGTCGTTCCAGGCCGCCATCGAAGCCACGGCCGTCGGGTCGCTGGTGCTTGGGCAGATGGCCGGGACGATCCGGCATGCCAGCCGCAAGGCGAGCAACATCGCCGCCGACGGCCGCGACGGCTATCTGCTGCTGGTCAACAATGGCGATACGGTGCTCAGCGGCACCCAGATTGGCCGCGACTATCACGTCGGCAAAGGCGAAGCCGCACTGGTCTCGGCTTCGGAAGCGTTGCAGATGACCGGCGGCGACAACAATGTCTGGGCCAATGTGGTGCTGCCGCGCATCGTTCTGGAGAATGCCTTCACGCATGTCGAGGACCGGTTGGCGTTGACCATCGGCGCCGACAACGAGGCGCTCGACATGCTCAAGCGCTATTGCAGCTTCCTGGAAGCAGGTCCCGCCTTGCTGTCTCCCGATCTCATCGGCCATGCCACCGAAACGATCGTCGATCTGATCGGCCTGGCGACCGGCGCCAAGGGCGAGGCGGCCGAACTGGCGGGCCTGCGCGGCCTGCGCGCGGCAAGGCTGCAGGCCATCCTGCAAAAGATGCGCGACAATTTCGCCGATCCCGCCATTTCGGCGCAGAGTGTTGCCGGGCAATTGCGGCTGTCCGTGCGCTACGTCCATGACCTGTTGCAGGAAACCGGGGTGAGCTTTGCCGAGCGCATTCTCGAATTGCGCCTGCAGAGAGCCTATCGAATGCTGTCCGACAGACGCAACGACCGCATGCGGATCAGCGAGATCGCGCTGCTCAGCGGCTTCTCCGACGTGTCCTATTTCAATCGCTGCTTCCGCCGCCGCTTCGGCTCGACGCCGGGCAGTGCCAGGTAGTCTCGCCGACAGCGAATCCCGCCGGATGCACGGCGCGCCCATCGACTGAGGCCGAATGGCCACACCGACCGGGAAAGTGCCGCGGTGCTTTCCCGGTCAATTCGGGTGCAGCCCAGCCCAAGACGCGGCCGGTGGACAATGCAACACCGGATTTCTCGACAACAGCTGGATCTCCGCGGGCATCCGCGCGGCGGCGACCACGACAATTTTGGGGCGGCAGACAAACCATGAAAACTCTTCTTCTCGCTACGGCCTTCATCCTCGCGCCGCTCGGCGTGGCATGCGCGGCTGATGTCACCGAGGCTTCGCCCGCCGGCTACGACTGGTCCGGCCTCTATGCCGGCGTCGACGTCGGCTACGCAGCCGGAAAATCCAATCTGTTCATCGCCGGCGGCGGCATCGGTGGGGCCACTGACCTCAACCTTCCCCTCGATCCAGACGGTTTTATTGGCGGTATTCATCTCGGAGCCAATTACCAAATGGCGAACCGCTTCGTCATCGGCGCCGAGGCTGACCTCATGTATAATAATACAGATGGACTGATACCCCTCGATGCTGGTGGCGGTGGTTTCAGCACATTGCTCAAGAGCGAACTCAAGTGGTCGGGCGCGGCGCGGCTGCGAGCGGGTTACGCTTTCGGTCGAACTTTGCCTTACATCGCTGCCGGCGTGGCCGCGGCAAAGTATGAAGTGACTGCGATCGGCGGCAGCGGCGCCGTTCAAATACCATTCCACGATGAGACCCATGTCGGCTGGACGGTTGGCGCCGGCATCGAGCACGCCTTCACCGACCGGTGGATCGCGCGAGCTGAATATCGCTACTCCGACTTCGGCAGCCAGGACCTCTCGGTGGCTGCTGGTCTGCCCACAGAGACGAGCGTCGATCTCCAGACGCACGATCTGCGGGTCGGTCTCAGCTACAAGTTCTGACCTGCCGTCGTTGAACAAACCCCCGCGCTTTTTTGCGCGGGGGAGGCAATAGTTTCGGGATAGCAAACGATGAAAACCATTCTTCTCGCCACGGCCTTCATCCTCACGCCCGTCGGCATGGCGTTCGCGGCGGACACCAGTGAGGTCTTGCCTGTCGCGGCCACCTACGACTGGTCCGGCGCCTATGTCGGCGCGCAAGCCGGTTACGCCTGGGGGAACGCAAGGGTCGGGCAGGATTTCGCCCCCGGCAGTTTCGACAACTACGGCTGGGGCTATGGCCCGTCCGGTGGCTTCGGCGGCTTGTATGCCGGCTACAGCAAGCAGTTCGACGGCGGGCTGGTTCTTGGCATCGAGGGCGACTACAACTTCGCAAGCGTGAAGGACACCACGCTCTATCGGGCGCTCGGCGTCGATGACCCTGCCTTTGGCGGCGAGCTCGAGCTGGAGTCGGTTGGCACCGTGCGTCTGAGAGCCGGCTATGCGATGGATCGCTGGCTTCCCTTTGTCACCGGCGGCCTGGCCGTGGCAAGCTATAAACACACTACCACCGACATTCCGGGCGGTCCCTATGCCGACGCCAAAGACACCATCACCGGCTACACGCTGGGCGCCGGTGTGGAATACGCCGTCACCGACAATTGGGTGGTCCGCGGCGAGTACCGGTTCGCCGATTTCGGCCGCCATACGTCCCAGCGTCACCTGATCGTCAACGGCGCTCCTCTCAATCCCGACGAGATCGAGTTGACGACGCACGATGTCCGGATCGGTGTTGCCTACAAGTTCTGATTGCTATCTCCCCCCTCGAGGGGGAGATGGCCGGCAGGCCAGAGGGGGTCGGTTCGACTGGGCTCGGCCTGCTGCTGCAGATGAGGTTGGCGCTTTACGCGGCGACCCCCTCTGTCGCCTTCGGCGACATCTCCCCTTCAAGGGGGGAGACAAAGCCGGCGCTGGCTAAATCAGCTTCTCAAGCGTGATCGGCAGATCCCGCACGCGCTTCCCCGTGGCGTGAAACACCGCGTTGGCAATCGCTGGCGCCACGCCGACAATGGCCAGTTCGCCAACACCTTTACCGCCGAGCACGGAGGAATGCAGATCGGGGATGCCGACCGAGATCACCTCGATGTCGGGAATGTCGGCATTGGTCGGCACGAGATAGTCGGCGAGGTTGTTGTTGACGATGCGGCCGTGGCGGCGGTCGACGATGCCTTCTTCGAGCAGCGCCTGGCCGATGCCCATGATGATGCCGCCCTTCCACTGGCTTTCGGCGAGTTTCGGGTTGTAGAGCCGCCCCGAATCCAGCGCCGACACGACGCGTGAGACGCGCACGGTGCCGAAATCCTCGTCGACGCGCACCTCGATGAAATGCGCGCACCAGGAGTGGCGGGAGTAGTCGCCCTCGGTGTGCGGCAGCGCCATGGCGATGGTGGTGTAGTTCTTGTAGCGATCTTCTGGCGTCGAGTTGGCCGGCATGGTGTCGCCGGTGGCTTCGATGTGGTCGCGGCCGACGCTTTTGAGCAGTTCGGCGATCGAGACATCGGGGCCGTCGCCGCGCGGCGAGCCGATACGGCCATTGGCGACGACCAGCGTGTTGGCCTGCAGCGTATGGAAGGGCGAGCGCGGATCGCTGATGGCGAGGCCGACCAGCTGGTCGAGCGCCGATGTCGCCGCCTTGTAGCTGTCT
>NZ_RZRQ01000335.1:0-6142 GCF_003997785.1 Mesorhizobium sp. M7D.F.Ca.US.004.01.2.1
GCTCTGTGCTCGACCGCGTCGAGCACAGAGCGGCCGCCGGGATGCACCGCCCACAAATCGATCTCCTTGGCGGGCCTGCCGCCGAGGATGGCCGGATGCTCGTTGCGCAGCGTCTCACGGACCGCGCCGGGAACCTGGCCGGACAGCACCATGTCAAAGCCGTCGTCGCGGATGTGCCAGCTCATCAGCTCCTTGCGCTCCACTGCCACGATGGCGTGGAAGCTTTCGAGCAGGATGCCGTGCGGTTCGGCCGTTACCAGTGCGGCCGCGCAACCGTCGCCCCACAGGCAGAACGAGATCAGCTTCTCAAGCTCGGTGGCTTCCCTGAAATGCAGCGTGCACAATTCGATGTTGACGATCAGCACTCGGGCGTTCGGGTCGGAGCGCACGATATGGCGAGACAGCTTCAAGGCGTTGATGGCGGCATAGCATCCCATGAAGCCGACGATGGTGCGCTCGACCGACGTCGGCAGGCCGCATCGCTGCACCAGTTCGAGGTCGATGCCAGGCGCTGAAAAGCCGGTGCAGCTCGTCACGATCAAATGCGTGATCAGCGAGCGGTCGTCGTCGGCCAGCAGCGTGTCGACGGCCTTGTGCGCGAGCTCGGGCGCGGCGGCTTCGTACATCTGCATACGAATTGCTGTGCTGGCGAAGGAGCCCCTGACCGAGGTGCCGTCACGGTCGATTGCCCCGCCGCGCGGATCGTCGGCGGGCGCAAAGCAGGAATAGCGATGTTCGATGCCGGCGAGACTGACCATTCGCTCGAAAAGCGTAAGACGCTGGGCATCGTTTTCAAGCAGCGAAGCTCCATAGCGGAGGAAGAATTGATGCACGTCGTGTTCTGGAACTGACGTGGCAATACGGTTCAGATACGCTTGAGAGGACAAAATTGCTCCGACAATGAGCCCAATCGGGTCTCATAAGAGGTCTAGGAATTGGGGAAGCGTTTCCTAAGGCAAACGTCGGCATAAGGTATTTTATTGCGCGGTGCCGATATTTCTCATTAGCAAACTGTGATACCAGCCTCCGATCTTGTATGAAAGGGGCCGACCTTCGGCTTCGCCGTCCGGACTGAGTTCACATGCGAGTTCCGCCATGAACAGTGCGCGGCCATAAAGGTACGACCGAATTCTATTTGCCGGATTGCCGGCTGAAGCCTTAGATTTCCGATCCATCGCATGACCGACATAAACATCAGGCATCTGGAGCCAGAACTCCTCGACGGCCTCCCGGCCGACGATCCTGGTGCGATTGCATCCCGTCGTGATCTCGTTCGCATCAACGCATTGATGTTCCAGGCCAGGATCATGGCATCGCTCTTGCGAACGAACGTGCTGACAGCGCCGCTGCGCATCCTCGAACTCGGCGCCGGTGACGGAAAGTTCATGCTGAGAGTGGCGCGGCTGATGGCGCGGCGTTGGCCCGATGTGGATATCGTCATGGTCGACAGGATCGACCTGATCGGCAAGGATGTGTGCAACTCTTTCGCTGAATTTGGTTGGCGGGCGCAACCTGTAACCGCCGATATATTCGATTGGACAGGGGACAGGCCCTTCGATCTTGTTTGCGCCAACCTCATCCTCCATCACTTCGACGACACGCGCCTCCTGGAGCTGTTTTCCCGGATCATGACGATGGCCCCGATGCTCGTCGCGACGGAGCCGCTCAGGGCCAAGGGGCCACTTGCCGCTACGCGGCTCCTGCGACTGATCGGCGCCTGCGCGGTTACACTGAACGACGCGACGCAAAGTGTCCGCTCCGGTTTTCGCGGCACGGAACTTTCACAATTGTGGCAGCTGTCAGGTGGAATGCCCGTGATGGAGGCCCGCAAAGGCCTATTCACTCAAGGTTTTGTAGGTGCCAGTATGCCCGGCACCAAATGATGCACGACGCAATTGTCATCGGTGCCGGCCCTGCCGGCAGTTCTACCGCCATTGCGCTGGCCCAGCATGGTTGGTCGGTGGCGATGGTGGAGAAGGTCGCGTTTCCTCGCCGAAAGGTCTGCGGCGAATTCATGTCGGGCACCAGCCTTGCCTTGCTCGACCAGTTGGGCGTCGGCGAAACTTGGCGCGCGGAAGCCGGCCCCGAAATACGTCGCGTCGGGTTCTTTTCTGGCGATGTTTCAGCCGAGGCGCGAATGCCGAGCGCCAAGACGGGTCTCGGCCGCGCTCTCGGCCGCGATCGTTTGGATTACATGTTGTTACAGGCCGCCGAACGCGCGGGTGTCGAAATTCTCCAGCCTTGCAAGGCTGTCGCTATTCGTCGGCACGATGATTTGCAGTTTGTGACCGTGGAGGCGGGCCAGCAACAAAAGGTTGTTAGCGCACCTGTAATTATTGCCGCGCACGGATCCTGGGAAATCGGGAAACTCCCAAGCCAGTTTGAAAGAGCGAGCCAACCTTCTGACCTTTTCGGTTTCAAAGCGCATTTTACCGGCGCCGCGCTGGCGCCCGACCTGATGCCGCTGCTGGTATTCCCGGGCGGCTATGGGGGAATGGTAACGGCAGACCATGGCCGGGCTTCAATTTCCTGCTGCATCCGCCGAGATGTTCTATCCGGCCTGCGCCGGCGCTATGGAAACATTGCGGCGGCGGATGCGGTATGGCGCCACGTCGTGGCCTCGTGCCGAGGCGTGGAAACTGTGCTGGCCGGTGCCGAATTGGATGGCCCATGGCTCGCCGCGGGACCGATCCATCCCGGTATTCGAGCTGGCTATGATCAGGGCATCTTCCGCGTCGGCAACATCGCAGGTGAGTCACACCCTGTAATCGCGGAAGGGATTTCGATGGCGCTGCAATCCGGCTGGCTCCTTGCGAGAGAACTGATCGCGTTGGGTAAAGGTCACGAGGGCCACGACGAGGCCGGACGTCGCTACGAAAGGGAATGGCGTCGGCAATTCTCGACCCGTGTGCGTGCCGCAGCCTTGATTGCCCGAATAGCGCTTGGGCCTGGCAGCGGGATGGTGATGCGCGCCGTGATCAAGAACTTTCCGGCGGCTTTAACGCTTGGCGCTCGATTGAGTGGAAAGACCCGGCCTGTTCCGGGTTTTTGACGTCAAGCAGCGCGGCTCACTGGGCGTCACCTGACGGTGTACCAACGTGGCGGTTGACCGTGACGAGGTCTCAGAACACGCCCGCAATTCGATCGTGCGTTCTACACCGATCTTCCACTAAGAAATGGACAGGATCTCGAGTTCGCGCTGCCCCAGCTGGACAACGTCGCCAACGGTTTTGCCAGTCAGCGCGATGGCAACCGGCGAACCATGCGATACGGAAGCCTGAGACGGGTTGGCCTCATCCTCACCGACGATGCGAAAGGTCTGAGTGCGGCCATCGTCACGCTCGAAGGTAATGGTGTGACCGAAGGCGATCACTTCGTTGGACGTCTGCACCAACATAAGCTGAGCCGTACGGACGCGCTCGGCATAGTAGCGCATATCTCGAACCGGGACCGCCGACTGCCGTCGCCTCTCGTTGATATCTTCCAGCACGTTAACGGCCTCGAGAGCCTGCTGAGCGCGAGCCAATTCAACCTGCAGCATCTTGAGGCCCGCCTCGGTGACGAGGTTGATCCGATCGGAGATAGCGCGGGCCGGCGCTTTCCTCCTTGGCAAATGCGACGCGCAATTGGTCTGGACTCCGTGTCGAACACTGTCAGCAATCCGAAAACCTACAGCCGACAATAAAGCAGCAACAAATTTGACGGGTGACTTTGGCAGAAACGGAATGTCCACAAAGGCTCGACGGCAGGTCTGCTCCCTTGCCTTCAATGCCAGAACCGGACGGTCCTCTTCCGGCCCCAAACAAGACATTGGAAGTCGGTGCGCAGGCTGCCCGCTACTGGCACAAAGCAGACTTGGGCGCTGCATTTTGCCGTTTGGGAATAACCACGGCTTGAGGACATTTTCTTATTGCACCCCCTCACGGTGCCAAACTCCCCTGCTCCACCTCCCCGGCATTGGGATCACCAGGCGCCGTCGCCTAGGCGAGTTCCACCAGCGTCACGGTGCGCCTTCAGGTCCCATCGAGCTGGCAGACGATGAGGCCCTGCTCCTCGATATAGGTCAAGAGGCGCGGGGCGCGGCGCAGTGAGTGCGAGCCATAGGCGCGGGCGATTGCGGCGTCGCTCGGGCATGGCCAACCTTCCTTCGCCGCACGCGCGATCATCATGAACACGCCCTGCATATCGTCGGGCAGCAGCGAGGCGCGCACCGAGACGTCCTGCCAGGCGTCATCGCCCGCTGCCATGTCGGAGCCCAGCCCAGCGCGGGCGCGCGTCAGCATGCGGCGGAATTCGGCCAAATCGGGCCCGCAGCCCTCCGTCCTCGTGCGTCTCAAAGTGTTAGCGAAAACTAATATTAATCGGCATCGTCCAAGACAATATGCCTATAATTTTGGCTAATTTTGGCATATGTACAAAATTTTAATCAATTTTTTCTGGTCATCATGTCTTACTATCTTCATCGGAGCTGACTCTTTGCTACTTATTCAGGGTATGTCTACAGAACGGTCGATGTTATGGTGGGTCGAGTGACGATTCCCTGGAACGATATTGTTCGTTGCAACGTTGCTCGGGAAGCGGTAGCCGGGACTCTTATCGAATGATTTGAGAGGCCAGGCACCACGAGGAAGGATTTCTGATGAGCACCATCACGAACGCCAAAGGCATCCCTCTTCCCTACACCGGTGCTTCCACCCATTGGTTCTCGGCAACCGGGTCCGGACCGGAACTGCACGGCACGCCCGGCAACGACTCCTTCTGGGGAGACAGCAGTGTCAATGTCACAATGTACGGTGGCGCGGGCGACGACTACTATCATCTCTATTCCACGATCAACAAGGCGGTCGAGGATCCTGGGGCAGGTGTCGACACGATCGACACTTGGATGAGCTACAAGCTGCCCGCTAATTTCGAAAACCTCGTCGTCACCGGCGATGGCCGCTACGCGTTCGGCAATGCGCTGGACAACATCATCACGGGCGGCGCTGGCAGCCAGACGCTGGATGGCGGCAAGGGCAATGATGTCCTCATCGGCGGCGACGGTGCCGACGTCTTCATCGTCTCGAAGGGCAACGGAAGCGACCTGATCTTCGATTTCGGCGCGACGGACACCGTGCGTCTCAATGGCTACGCCCTCACCTCGTTCGAGGCCGTACAGGCCAACATGGTCCAGGCGGGAGCGAATGTGCAGCTCAACCTCGGCTCCAGCGAGGTTCTGGTGTTCAACAACACCACGATCGACAAGTTTCAGCCCGCCCAGTTCGAACTGCCGATCGACAAAACGGGCATGACGGTGTCCTTCGTCGACTACTTCAACACGCTGAATCTCTGGAACGGCCACAGCGGCACCTGGGATTCCAACTTCTGGTGGGGCGCTCCGAACGGCAGCACGCTGACCCAGAACGGCGAGCTGCAATGGTACATCGACGCCAATTACGGCCCGACGAGTTCCGTCCACCCGTTCAGCGTGGCAAACGGCGTTCTCACCATCACCGCGGCGCAGGCCCCGGACGACATCAAGCCGCTCATCAACAATTACGAATACACTTCCGGGATCCTGACGACGCACGACACCTTCTCGCAGACCTATGGCTATTTCGAAATGCGCGCCGACCTGCCCGAAACGGCCGGAGCATGGCCAGCCTTCTGGCTGCTGCCGGAAGACGGCTCGTGGCCGCCGGAGCTGGACGTGCTCGAAATGCGCGGCCAGGAACCGAACACGCTGCAGATGACGGCGCACACCAACGAGACGGGACAGCACACCAAGATTTCGTCCTCGGTGAATGTTTCGAACACCGATGGCTTCCACACCTACGGCGTGCTGTGGACGCCGGATCAGCTGATCTGGACCTACGATGGCGTCAAGGTCGCCGAGGCCGCGACGCCGTCGGATATGCATAGCCCGATGTATATGCTGGTCGATCTCGCGGTCGGCGGTTTCGCCGGGGCGCCTCCCGACCATCTGGCGACGCCGGCACAAATGAAGATCGACTATATCCGCGCTTACACGCTGGACGATGTGCAGCAGAGCCATCTGAGCATAACGGGCGAGCACACGGTCTAGGCGACCAGTGCGATGTTGCGGGATCATGTGCCATTGAGGGATGCGACGAGGCAGCAGGGCCTGCGGTCGGTGTTCATG
>NZ_RZRQ01000336.1:0-6141 GCF_003997785.1 Mesorhizobium sp. M7D.F.Ca.US.004.01.2.1
GTGCCGGTGGTGGAGATGCTCGGGCCGTCGTCCTTGAAGTTGAGGTTTTGGCCGATGTCAAGGCTGGCCGGCAGGTGGTCACCGTCCTTGTCGGTGACGGTCGCGGTGAGCTGGATCAGATTGTCGGCGGCCAGGCTGGTGCTGTCGTTCGGGTCAGTGGTGTCCGAATGGACCACCGCCCGCGATTGGTCGAGTGTCACGTTGCCGGCGGCGTCGACCGAGACACGGAATACTTCGAGCCCGCCCGACGCCGTGGTGCCGATCACCACACCGCTGGCATTCAGATTGAGGACCACCGCCTCGCCGCTTTGAGTGTCGACAAGACCGCTGACGACATTCGTGCCGCCGCCAAGGACGCCAAGCGCATAGGTCAGCGTGCCGGCGCCGTCGACGCCGAAGGCCGAACTGAAGTTGCCTGCAAAGCTCTTCGTGTCGTTGGTGGCAAGAGCCGACTCGTCGACGGTCAGCGTCGGCTCCGCACCGGTGATGGAGATGCTCGGGCCGTCGTCGTCGAAGTTGATGTGGGAGCCGACCTCTTCGCTGTAGGCGTTGGTGCTTGTCGACGAGAAATGGAACTCGCTGATGTCGCATCCTTCGTTCGAATCGACCCCCTTGACCTGCAACCGATCCATTGGGCTGCTGGTGGTGATGTCGACGGTGGTGGTGTTATCGAGCCCGGTGATGGTCACGGCGTTCCCGGTCCCGCTGAGCCCGGTGACGGTGACGTTGCCGCTTGCCGTGGCATAGGTGCCATCGACGGTGATGACGGATGCAAACCCCGATGTACCCGTCAACTTGATGCCGGTGATGTCCACGGGGCTGGTCGCAGTGCCGTCAAAGAAGTCCGTGCTTTGCTCGTTGCCCGTATTGTTGAAGGCACTGATGCTGACGTCCACACGCGCAGTCGGAGTGGAAGGCGTGATCTGGCTGATCGTGAACCCGGCCTCCGTGATAGTCTCGAGATGGCTGCCGTACTGGATTTGCGACGCACTACCTGCGTTCAGATTGCCGCCGGTCACAAAATCGACCTGCAGCGTTTCGTTTGGATTGATGCTCTGGTTGTTGATGCCGAAGCCCTGTTCGCTCACGTTGGCGGTGCCACCGTTCAGACCTATCACCAGAAGCTGCTTGGACGCGTCATTGGACGAATTGATCAGGTAGAAATCATGATTGCCGGGCGCGGCGGCCGTGCCCGCGAAACCAGCCACGCTGGTGCCCGTGACCGAGGCGAACACCTTGTCAGTCAGATCGATACGGTCGTCCGGGTTGGTCGCGTCCGGATGGAGCAAAGGCACATACTCGACCGTGTAGAGATCCGCATTGGTGGTGCTGGTGGGGATCAGCGCAAACGAGAAGGCCAGCGGCCCGGTCTCGGCGGGCTCGGCGGTCGCGTCAGAGGTGCCAATGACGCCAATCACGACGTTTGGATGCGTTGGATCCTGGAACAGCCAGACATAATTGCCATCGACCGTCTGAATGCCGCTGTTCACGCCGACGGTGGTGGAAAACGGGGTGCCGGACAAGTTCTGGGAGAGAGCGACCGAGGTGATGGTTTCGCCCGCGCTCGCCGAGGCCACCACGAAGTTGGTCTGGAAGGCGACCTCCGGTGAGGGCAGCCCGCCAGCCGCGTCGAGACCCAGGAGATATGTCAGCGTGGTGTCGGTGTTGTACGGCGCAATGGACGGGTTAATATCATCGTCCTGAAGGCCGATGGTTTCGTCGATGATGATGTCTTGGGTTGTGATATCGAGTGCCATGGAGATTCTCCCCCTGTTCAAAACGCATCAAGAAAAGGGGGTCATCCCCTCCAGATGCTGGATGCCCCTACCCGAGTGCACCCGCTGACCCGCTGAATTGCGGCCTTTAATCCTCCATTGTGTCGCCGACGCAGAGGGCGCGTCCATTCCCGGTTCGATAGTGTTAGGGTGAATGGCCGTACCTGATCGAACGATATATATCCTTCGATAGATCAGGCTGGCGCGGGCGGTGGTGCGGGCCTTACGGCCGATGGCGTCAGGCGGCTTTCCGGCCTGTTGCCGTCATCATGTCGATGTCAGCTGAAGGCGATGGTCAGATCAGGTCGGTGCGGCGCGTTGCTGGAACGTCCGCGCCTTTGCCATGCGCCACCCAGGCCAGTTCCGCTCGGCTGCCGAGGTGTAGCTTCTCGTAGACGTGATGCAGGTGCATCTTCACCGTGCCTTCGGATACGTGCAGCCGTTGCGCGATGGTCTTGTTGCGCAACCCGCGCGAGACGAGATCGGCGATCTCGGTCTCCCGCCCGGTCAACCTGGACGTCGGCTGCGGCTGCGATCGGGGCATCAGCAGTTGCTGGACGATGTTGTTGTCGATCCACTTCTTGCCTGTCGCCACCGCATTCACGCATTCGATGAGATAGCGGTGGCTGATGCCGTCCAGAAGCAGGCCGTCGACGTCGAGCGTCTGTATTTCCTTGATATCGAGCCTGCCGGTTGGCTGCACGATGAAGATGATGCCGAGAGCGCTGTTGCAGGCCTTCAGCCGGGAGGAAAGAGCTGATGTCTGGGGGTCCGCGATATCCAGGCCGACGATGACGATATCAGGCCGTTGGCGCTCCACATGAGGGAGAACGTCGACAGGGCGGCGGCACTGGGCGACAACATCGTGTCCAGCCCTCTGCAACACCCACTCCAGACCGGCGAGATACACCCCCCGCGGGTCCGCGACAACCAAAGTCGACATACGAACACCGTCCGGTAAAAACGCAACTAACTTGGTTAAGTACCCGTTAAATCAGGAAACCAGAGCTTAGACTGTTTGTCAAGTAATAGCTAATATAGTGACTGCTATAAAAATAATCTGAGGCTGTCAGGTCGGCCGGCCCGGGATTTCGCCGCCGTACGATGTTGCTCGGCGGATTGCCTTTTGATGGCGCAAGGCGCGTTTTCTCCACGCTGACTGCGAAGTCAAACCTCGCCTAAGATTGCGACAACTTCTGACCAAAAAAAGTGCTGCCAGCCCAACCTGGATACATTCGAGGCAATGGCGGCGGCCCGGAGCGGCTGCGTGCTAAGTTCTTGGTAACTCTCACCAGTCGAACACTATTCGAAGGTCAAAAAAGGCATTGGCTTCTCGTGTCGTCCATAGATGCTGGGGCTGACATCGAGGCGAGTCCAAGGAGCTGAGACCAGCATGGCCACTGTCCTGAACGCCAAGGGCGTTCCACTTCCCTACAGCGGGTCCTCGACCAAGTGGTACTCGGCGACGAATTCCGGCCCGGCGCTCTATGGCAGCATCTACAACGACTCGCTCCATGGCGACAGTAATGTCAGCGTCACGATGTATGGCGGCAAGGGCGATGACATCTACTATCTGTATTCCACGAAGAACAAGGCGGTCGAGCTGGCCAACGAGGGTGTCGACACCATCTCGACCTGGATGAGCTACAGGCTCCCGGCGCATTTCGAGAACCTGACGGTCACGAACGACAAACACTATGCTTTCGGAAACGAGCTGAACAACATCATTACCGGCGGCTTCGGCCAACAGACGATCGATGGCTTAAAGGGCGACGACGTTCTCAAGGGTGGATCCGGGGCGGACATTTTCGTCGTGGCCCCCGGCAACGGCAGTGACCTGATCCTGGACTTTAGCGTCGAGGATACAGTGCGCATCGGGAGCTACGGCTTCACCTCCTTCAAACAGGTGCACGCCAACATGGCCGGCCTTCTGGCTTTTGCCGGCGGACGGCTCCTGGCCACCGGAACTGGACATCATAGAGATGACCGGTCAGGATCCAAACAAGCTCCTCATGACAAGCCACTCGAACGAGACGGGAACGCATACGACAGCGGCATCGATGCCCTTTGCCTCGGATACCGCAGGGTTCCACAAATACGGTGTGCTGTGGACGGAAGACGAACTCGTCTGGTATTTCGACGACGTCGAAGTTGCCCGTGCCGCAACACCTGCCGACATGCAAGAGCCGATGTATATGCTGGTCGATCTGGCAGTGGGCGGCATCGCGGGGGCGCCCGCCGACGGGCTTGTGACGCCCGCGCAAATGCATATCGACTACATCCATGCCTATTCGTTGAACGATTGGGTTATCTAGGCGCAACACCTGACGCTGGGGTCGGCACGGACACATTCGTCATCAAACCATATCGGGCACCTCCCGTAGGACGTCCAATCGTTCGACGGACCATTGCCGAAAACATGGCGCTTCAAACCTCAGATGGCCCCGGACGAGATATTGACGGGGCGGGCGCTGCCCGGCGGGCACGATCTCATCGTCCATCTGCCGGAAGGCTACGACGCGCGGATCGGCCCTCGCTCGGGACCGCCGGGAGCACTGCTCAGAGCCACCCATGGCTATCGCGAAATCACTCCATCTGCTACCGTCCACGCCATTCCAGACTTCATCTGGGAGTATCGGCTTAGACAGCCTATGAGGGGCACCAGGCGATGACCCGCGACCAGATGCTCGCCCACCTGCGCGCCGCCGATGCGGTAGCGCGCGAAACCGCCACGCACGGGCATCATCCTTTCGGCTGTGTGCTCGTCGGCCCTGACGATCGCATCCTCATGCGGCAAGGCAACATCAACACCGTGCGCCACGCCGAAACCGAACTCAGCCGACGTGCCGCGGACGCCTATCCGCCGGATTTTCTCTGGTCCTGTACGCTGGTCTCAACCGGCGAGCCCTGCGCCATGTGCACCGGGACGCTCTACTGGGCGAATATCGGCCGGCTGGTCTACGGCTTCGAGGAGACCAAGCTTCTCGCGCTGACTGGCGACCACGCCGAGAATCCGACGATGGACCTTTCCTCGCGCACGGTGCTCGGCTCGGGGCAGAAGCAGATCGCTGTCCACGGCCCCTTCCCCGAGATGGAGGAGGAGCTCCTCGCCCCGCATCTCAGTTTTTGGCGGCGCTAGGGGCGGCAGAACTTTTGCCTGGGAGGCCGGCTGCCACTCTGTCGATTGGAACGATGGTAGCGGGAGAGCGCTACCGCCTTTCCCCACACTCGTCGGATCGGCGGTTCCTGCTCCGTTGTCTTGGATGAGCATTCATTTTTGAACTGCCCCTCTACTCAATGTACGAGTTGGTCATCTAGTCCCAGCATTTGGATTCGAAGACCTCGTTTTGTCTGCAGCCGAAATCGTCAGACTGGCAGCCCTAGTTGTTTTCTCAGGCTCTTGTCGAATGCGGACGCGGGGACGAAGCGTCGCAGGAAACTTACCTGACGCGCCATTTTTCCCGCCGCATAGCGTTTCTTCGGAGTGGGATCGATCGCAGCGGCCAAAATGGTCTTGGCTACCACTTCGGGCGCGTCGCCTTTTTCCATCGATTTCCGAACGGACATAGTCATGCCAGCGCGCGCGGAATCATAGATATCAAGCAACTGATCGGGGGCGGCGAGATTGTCCTCGAATGCCGTACGGGTATAGGCGGGCTCCACCAACGACACGCGAATGCCGAACGGGCGCAATTCGTGATCGAGCGACTCGGAATAACCCTCGATGGCATGTTTGGTCGACGCGTAAAGTGCGAAATAGGGAGCGGGGATGAACCCCTGTACCGAACTCAAATTAACGATTCTGCCCATTCCTTGGCGTCGCATTGTCGGCAACACCGCGTTGGTCACGCGGAAAACGCCGAAGACGTTCACGTCGAACAGCGCCTGAGCCTGGGCGATCGAGGACTCCTCCGCGCCACCAAACAGACCCATGCCGGCATTGTTGACAAGCAGGTCGATGCGTCCGGCCTTGGCCAGAACGTCATCGACCATTTTCGCAACGGACGCGTCGTCGGTCACGTCGCACGTCAGCATGGTAACGCCGTCGGATTGGTTGGAAGCAGTGCGACGACTGGTTCCGAATACGCGATAGCCCGCGCTTAGCAAGGCGTCGGCGGTAGCCCGCCCGATGCCGGAAGATGCCCCTGTCACAAGGGCGACGCCAGGATTGGTCTTGTTCATGGAAATTATTTCTTTCTTTGTGTTGAACCGGAGTTGGAGAACCATGGAAGGTCGGTGTGAAGGGTGCCAATCATGAGCGCCCCTGGCGCTCGCGTCGGGCCGCTGGGGCGGTCCAGCGCCTGAACAAGGCGCTGGCATTCACGCCGCCAAAGCCGAAGCCATTGGAGATCGCATACTCCATCTC
>NZ_RZRQ01000337.1:0-6141 GCF_003997785.1 Mesorhizobium sp. M7D.F.Ca.US.004.01.2.1
CGCTTTGTCAGCGCGGCGCGGGCGGCCTCGATGTCCGTCGGATCGACGGCTCGGGCCACATCCATAACGATGTCGCTGGGTGGAGAAATCGCCAAGAAAGTCCGCCTTTTGTCGGTTTTCCTTAGCCAGACAATGCCTCAACAAGCTTGTGGCAGGCTTGCGGGGGAGAGGGGAGGCGGAATGTGGGTGTGGGTCGGGTGTCTGCTTCGCCCTACGAGCGGCCATTGCGACGCCAGTTTCTCGAATGACGGCAGTGGGGTGACGGCAGTGGGGCCGGAAGCAGACAGTCCGCCTCCACCAGGTCCTCAAGCCATCGATCCGGCCGCAATTCAGATATGCCGATGTTGCTTTTCGACCGATCCCGTGACCACCGTGGCCTCTGCCAAATCGCCAGGCAAGCAAGGGAAGACAGCGTCAAGTTCGAGCCGGAGATGAAGAAGAACGGAGCCATCGCCGCATCGGCGTCTGCCCCGTGGGTATGGACGAATTCAGTCATGCGCAATAAAGATCGGGATGTGGTCTGCCGTGGCGCTCCTTTTTCGCCGCGTCGCCAAGGCAGGTGACGTTCGTTCAATGACGCTGCGCAGGGCGGGTTGGCCTTCTGGCCTAACGCCGCCCGCTGAAGTGTCGATATCAGGGGATCTTGTCAATGACCGACAACAAGCCAGACGTTACCAGGGATTGGCAAGCAACGCAGGGCCAGAAGTCCTCCGCCACGCGTCTTCGCCTTTTCGCCGCACTCTCGTGGATCGTCGCCATTGGCGGCGAGATCTACGGGATTATTCTGCTTCGCCAGAACAAGTTCGACCAGGGACACCTGCCGCTGATCATCGGCCTTCTGGTCGGCATCGCGGTTTTCGCAATCGCCGGCAATTTGCTGTGGAAGGCGGCCAACAGGCACGATCCGGCCCGTGCATCCGACGCGGCCAGGTTCTTCTTCCAAAACCAGCTCGGCGCAATCATCACGCTGATTGCCTTCCTCCCGCTGGTTTTCCTGATCCTCACCGACAAGAACATGGACCCGCAGACCAAGAAGGTTGCCGGCGGCCTCGGCGCTGCGCTGGCGGTGCTCGCGACGGTCATGGGGATCAGCTTCAAACCCCCGTCGGTCGAGCAGTACACCCAGGACATGAACGCGTGCGCGACCCAGATCAAGGCGGGGCAGCCGACCACAGCCTGTTCGCCCGACGTCGCCGCTCAGGCGCAGGCAATCGCCACGGACTCCGCCGCGGTGGCTGCGGCGACGAAGGACACGGCACATCCCGCAGGTCAGGACATCGTGTACTGGATCGCACCGGAAAACGGCGCCAAGAAGTCCTCGGAGCCGCATGTTTTCCATCTCTGCGCAGGCGTGAGTCCGCTGAAGGACAAGACCGTGAATAGTGGCTCCGTGACGGAGGCCTACGCGCAGAACGCCGTCCGCATCACGAAGCAGATCGATATGGAACAGAAGCAGTGCGGGTTCACCGCCACAACCAGCACCAACTGAACCCGCCTGCTGCGCTCGATCGCGTCCAGCCGTTTGGTCTGGTCGAGAGGGATGGCGCGCAAGCCCAGGCTCAGTATTGACTCGCCGAAGCAACGCCAAATGCCAGGATTGCCCGGCTGGCCATTATTGTCCAACTGCAAACCTATACGCGGCGGGCAATGACTGGGCGTCTTACGCACGGCAGCTTCCGGCCTGAGCGCTTCGAATGGAGAATGACGTTGATGCGGCGCGAAGCGGCCGTTCACGTCGCGCCGTCCGCAAGTCAAATTCGGATCACGAGGAGAATCCCCGCCGCTACTCCTCGTTCCGCTTCTGCGCGATGATATCGAGCCGCTCGCGGTCGGAGCGTTCGCGCTCGTCGCGGTTGCGCACGTCCTTGTAGGCGCGTTCGACCATGTTGGTGCGTGCGGTCGCGGCGGCGATGAGGCTGGCTTCCTGCTTCGCGCTTGCCAGGTTCGCCTCCTGGCGGACGACGGCCTGGGCAATGCGGCGGTGGTAGAGATCGGGAAACAGGGCGGAAAGCGAATCGGCTTGGTCGAAATGGCCGACCAGCTCCCTGGCTTCGGCCTCGGCGGCACTGGCTGCGGCGACGAACGTGGCGTGGCGGGTTTCGTGCAGCGCCTTCAGCTGTTCCTGCACCTTGACCAATTTCTTCAGGCGGTCCCTGCGGATGCTCATCGTCATCTCGCCAATGTCAGGTCGACAAAGCCGTCGACGAACAGCGACAGCATGGTGCCGACGGCGAAATAGAAGATGATCATGCCGCCGGCGATGATGAAGGGCTGGGAGATGAAATAGATCGGGATCTGCGGCGTTAGCTTGTTGACGAAGCCGATCGTCAGATTGACGAGGATGGCATAGGCGACGAACGGGCTGCCGAGGCGGATGACCAGGAAGAACGTGTCCGACACCGTGTCGGTGACATCGACGAGAGCGGCCTGCGGGTTGAAGAAGATGTTGACCGGCGCGACCGTGTAGGACGACACCAGCGCGCGTATTATCTCGTGGTCGAAATCGAAGACGAACAGCATCAACAGCGCCGAAAACGAGATGATGGCGGCAAGGGCTGCTTGGGGTTCGGGCTCCTCGATCGCCGGTCCGCCGGTGCCGCCATAGCCGATCAGCATGGCGATGGCCGAGCCCATGAAGCGCAGGGCTTCCATGTAGAGCCTGGTCATGGCGCCGATCAGGCCGCCGACCAGAAGTTCCGAGATGATCATCGGCACCAGGATCTGCGGACGCGGATCGACGAAGGGAAAGATCTTGTCCCACAGGAAGGCGAGCAGGCCGCCGGTGGCGGCGACCGCGACGAACAGCCTGACCTGGACCGGAACGCGGGCGCTGGACAGGCCGGGCATCAGCATGAAGCAGGCGCCGATGCGGCAGAAGGCGAGGAACGCCGCGATGACGACGCCTTGCGAAAGCACGCTCACGATATGGTTCCGAGCACCCTGATCTCGACGCCCTTGGCGATCTCGACGTGGCTGAGCACCGGCAGCGTGGTGAACAGCCGCTCGATGATCATGCGCACATAGGGGCGGGCGTCGGGTGCGGTGACGAGCACGAAACGCTCGCCGGCTTCCAGATATTTCTTGATCGCCTTGGTGGCGTCCTGGCCGAACTCTTCGAGCTGGCGTGGGTCGATGTCGAACTCGCGCACCTCGCCCTTGGCGTCGCGCTTGAGGCTCTGGTGGAAGGCGAGGTCCCAGCGGTTGCCGAGGCGCAGCACCTTCAGCACACCGCCCTCGGAGAGGTCGCCGCAGATCTGCTGGGCCATGCGGATGCGGACATGCTCGACGATCTGCTCGGTGCGGCGCACATGCGGCGCGATCTCGGCGATCGCCTCGATGATCAGATGCAGATTGCGGATCGAGACGCGCTCGGCGAGCAACAGCTTCAGCACCGCCTGCAGGCCGGGGTAGGAGATGTGCGTGGTGCAGATCTCGTCGGCGAGCTTGCGGTACTCCTGGTCCTGGCGTTCGAGCAGCGCCTTCATGTCCTTGTAGGACAGAAGCTGCGGCAGGTTGTTGCGGATGACCTCGGAGAGATGGGTGAGCAGCACCGACATGTTGTCGGCGAAGGTGTAGTTCTCGCGCTTCAAATCCTCGGCGAAGGCTTCGACCACCGAATAGGCGCGCATGCCGAAAGCCGGCTCGCGGATTTCCTCGCCTGGTATTTCGGGGATGTCGCGGTTGCCGAGCAGCACCATGATCTCGCCGACGCGCATCTGGTATTCGGCCACCACGGTGCCGTGCACCTTGATCTGGTAGCTCTTCGGCGGGATGGCGAAATCGTCGGCGACACGCACTTCCGGCACCACGAAACCGTATTGCGTGGCGAATTTCTTGCGCATCTTGCCCATGCGGAAAACCAGTTCCTGATGCGACGTCAGCAGCCTTGTCGACAGCTGCTTGCCGATCAAAAGCTCGATCTCGGCGGTGGCGAGCGAGGCCTTGACCGAATTCTTCTCCTCCTCGACCTTGGTCGCCTTTTCCTGATCCTTGATCGCCTCGGCTTCGGCGATGGCGCGGTTGGCGCGCATCGGGATGATATAGCCGAGGCCGGCCATGCCGGCAGCGAGCGCGAAGAACGGGAACAGCGGCAGGCCGGGCATCAGGCCGAGCAGAACCAGCAGCGATGCCGCGACGTAGAGGGCGCGCGGATGAGCGCCGAGCTGGCCGAACACCGCCTGGTTGGTCGAGCCGCGGGTGCCGCCCTTGGAGACGAGCAGGCCGGCGGCGAGCGACACGATCAACGCCGGGATCTGGGTGACGAGGCCGTCGCCGACCGACAGCTTGATGAACACGTCGGCGGCTTCGCCCATGCCCATGCCGTGCCTGATATAGCCGATGGCGATGCCGCCGACGATGTTGATGGCGGTGATGATGAGGCCGGCGATGGCGTCGCCGCGGACGAATTTCGAGGCACCGTCCATCGAGCCGAAGAAGGAGGATTCCTCTTCCAGTTCGCGACGCCGAAGCTGTGCGGTCTTGTCGTCGATCATGCCGGCGGAGAGGTCGGCGTCGATCGACATCTGCTTGCCGGGGATGGCGTCCAAGGTGAAGCGCGCGCCGACTTCGGCGATACGCGTGGCGCCCTTGGTGATGACGATGAAGTTCACCACGATCAGGATCATGAAGACGATCAGGCCGATGACGAAGTCGCTGGCCATAACCAGCTTGGAGAAGCCGGCAATGACGTAGCCGGCCGCGTGCGTGCCCTCATTGCCGTGCGACAGGATCATGCGCGTGGTGGCGATGTTGAGCGACAGCCTGAGCATGGTGGCGATGAGCAGCACGGTCGGGAACGACGAGAAATCGAGCGGCCGCTGGATCCACAGCGCCACCATCAGGATCAGCACCGAAAGCGCGATCGAGAAGGCGAGGCCGATGTCGATGAGAAAGGCCGGGATCGGCAGGAACAGCACGGCCAGGATGATGACGATGCCAATGGCAAAGAAGACGTCGCGGCCATTCTTGGCCACCGCGCCGGGCTGAATGCTTTCGCTGATCGCCATGTCGTCCCCAAATTCGAAGCCTGCCGAGCGCGCGACAGCCCTGCGAGGGTAGCCCGCCAAGCTTGCGCGAGGGTGGGAGACTGGCTAGTTCGAACGATCATGCGCAGATGGCCGTACGGGCCGGCTTCGCAAGGAAGGGAAAACCCATGCTTCTGATCACCGGCACCATCCGCTTGCCGCCAGACAAATTGGAGGAGGCCAAGCCCGCCATGGAACGCATGGTTTCAGCCAGCCGCGCGGAGCCCGGTTGTCTCCAGTATTCCTATGCGCAGGATGTTTTCGATGCCGGGCTCATTCGGGTCACGGAAGTCTGGAGCGACAGAGCAGCGCTCGACGCGCATTTTGCCTCGCCGCACCTTGCCGACTGGCGCGCGAGCTGGCCAGCACTTGGCATAGGCGAGCGCAATCTCGTGCTCTATGAAGCCGGCGAGCCCATGCCGACCTGATCGATTCGCCGGCGGCTCCTCGCCGGTCGCCGGCGAGCGTCGTTGCGTTCCAGCCAAGGGCAGCAAGGACCGCAACCGGCCGGTCCATGCCACAATGGCGCCTTGTCTGTCGCCATTGTGGTTGCCATGCCGTGTCGCCGGGCGTATCAGGCGGGCTTTCCACTGCCTTTTGTGATGTCGGCGAGCCGCCCCGGTGCTTTCCAGAAACCAACCGCAAGTTTATGCACGCCGGCTGCGCGCGGTGCTGATCAGGTCGTTGCCGCTGCTCGAGGCGCGCGGCATCGCAGTGGTCATTCTGGCCGGCGTCGTAGGCGTCATGGCGGGCATATTGGTCACGGCGATGAGCCAGATCGTGCAGGACCTGCACGGGCTGTTGTTCGGCGTCCAGCCCGGCGGCCGGCTTTCCGGCATGTTCTCGCTCGCCAATCCGATGCAAGCGCTGGTACCGGCGATCGGCGGCATCCTGCTTGGGCTGACGGTGGTCTGGCTCAGGATACGGAAATTCCGCACGCCGATCGACCCGATCGAAGCCAATGCGCTCTATGGCGGGCGCATGTCGCTGACCGACACCTTCATCATTGCCGGCCAGACGATGATCTCCAGCGGTTTTGGCGCCTCGGTCGGGCTGGAAGCCGGCTACACGCAGGTCGGCTCCGGCCTGGCCTCGCGGCTGGCGGGCATCTTCCGGC
>NZ_RZRQ01000338.1:0-6101 GCF_003997785.1 Mesorhizobium sp. M7D.F.Ca.US.004.01.2.1
GAGCCGGGTCGGCATGATCGCACCAGATCAGCGCGTTGAGATCGGCGGCCTGGGCAGCGCTGCCGGCTCCGAGCAGCAGCGCCGTGGCGGCGCATGCGGCATGCAGATGGCTTTTCAGCATGGAAAGCGGATTCCTGGATGCGGATTTAGCGGACATCGAGTGTTCTCCCTTGCCTTTGTGGCTTCTTGCAAAAAATTGAACCAATTCTAAAATTGAGTCAATTCTGTTTTTATGGCAAGAGGCTGATATGAGCGGATTGCGGGCAAGGCAAAAGGCGGACCGGCACCGGCGCATCATCGAGGCGGCGGCGGCACTTTTCCGCGAGGCCGGTTATGAAGGCGCCAAGATCGAGGCGATCGCCGCCCAGGCCGAGGTCTCGGTCGGCACGATCTACAATTACTATGAAAACAAGGGCGACATCCTCGGCGCCATCGTCTCGCTTGAGGTCAACGAGGTGCTCAATGCCGGGCAGGGCGTCGTCGCCAGGCCGCCGGCCAATGTCGGCGATGCGCTGGACACGCTGATCGGCATCTATATCGAGCACTCGCTGCATTATCTCAGCAAGGAGATGTGGCGGCAGGCGATGGCAATCTCGACACAACTGCCCGACAGCCCGTTCGGCCAGGCCTACACCGCACTCGACCGCGCGCTGACCGAACAGATCCGCGCCCTGATCGCCCGGCTGCAGGAGATTGGGCTGGTGCGGCAGGATATCGACGGGGCAGCGCTCGGCGAACTGATCTTCAACAACATGAACATGATGTTCATCGAATTCGTGAAGCGCGACGCGGCGAAGATACCGGAACTGCGCGCAGCGATCCGGAGGCAGAACCGGATATTGGTGGCGGCGATTGCGGTGTGAGAAAGTCAGGAGCAGGCAGGAGAAATCGTCGCTTCCGCATAAGATCTGGTTTCAGACGAGGCTCACCTCTTGAGTTGAGTTTGAAATCTGGTACAACCTAGGAGGGCATAAATAGGGGGAGGGGTAAATGGGGGCGTTTTCCATCTGGCATTGGGCGATCGTGCTGCTGTTGATCGGCGTGCCTGTTTTCTTTGCTGTTCGATCAGCCGCGAAGCCGTCGCAGAATCCTGAAGCTCTTGTGGGCTTCGGCGGCTGGTTGATGCTGCTGGCGATCGGTCAGACATTGTCACCGCTGCGCACACTCGCCGACTTCGCCAATTCGGCGGACGGCTACCAGCAACTCATGACCCTCTCAAATGGCCCGCTGGCGGTGTATGGCGAGCTTGCTCTCAATCTGGCATTTCTGGCGCTTCAGCTGGTTGTGCTCGTTTCGATGCTGCGGCGAGGCCGCCGCTTTCCGCAATTGTTTCTGCTCCAGTGGCTCGCCATCCCTGTCGTTTTCGTGCTGGACACGATCTGGGTTGCGTCAGTTCTGGGCGTTCCGGTGAGCCTGGTACTCGCAGGCGATGCGGTGGTGGCCCCCATGGTTTCGTTTGTGGGAACTGGCATCTGGGCCGCCTACGTCTACAAGTCTGTCAGGGTCCGGAACACGTTCACCAGGGTTGGGGCATCCGCCCGGGTTGCGAGCGCATAGAAGACGGCACAATTTGGAATATTTTGGAGCATCAGGGGCTCGGCGAATTTGATCTCAACAACATGAACATGATGTTCATCGAATTCGTGAAACGCGACGCGGCGAGGATTGCCGAACTGCGGGCGGCGATCCGGAGGCAGAGCCGGATACTGGTGGCGGCGATTGGGGTGCGCGCAGCCGAACATGGTGGGGGCCAGGTGGTCTCTGAATATCCACTACCGTAGTCGCCCTCGCGGCCACTATAGACGTGGACATTCTGCTCTGGCCCAAGACGTGAAGATATGTGTGAGATGGCTTGTGAATATCCGTGCGCCGTGTGTTTTGGCGACGAACAAAAAATCGAGGGATAGACTGTCTAACCGGGCCGACACTGCCGCGTTCCGCTGAGACATTGAGCCCCAATATCCTCGGCAACGCAGTTGGAAAGGATTTGGAGTGGAGGGTATTTCTGATGCAAAGCGTGGCTAAGGCACCAACCAGTTTTATGGATGGGCAAACTCGACCAGTACTTCTCAAGTCGCAACCTCCGCGCCGTCTCCTCCCTTATGCAATCCTTTGATGGACAATAACCGGCCTTTTTGAAAGCCACTAGCTCGACAGTGGTCTTGTCAGGGGCACAGAATATACGATCTTCAAGGCAGGCCTTGCCAACCCCTGTGGCCACGAAGTGGCTGACAGTTATATATGTCTGGAGGCGAACTTCCTTAATATAGTTGTCTCTCAAATACGTTGCCTGCACATCGCCAACAAGATGCCAGAAAGGTTGAAGCGCAACCCTCATCCCTTTCTCGTCTACTAGACACTTTTCTTTTTCGCTTTGCTGCTCCGCCTTGACGAGCATCTTTGAGACTAGCGCTGTGCAATAGCCCTCTGTGTCCAAGTCAGGAAAAGGTAACTCTTCCGCTGCCGAGGCGAACCGTGCCGCTAGGAGAGCCGCCACAGCCAGCAAGATCCGCATCATGCCCATTCTTCTCATGTGTCTCTAAGCCACCCTAAAGCAACGATAGGTTGTCCAGACGTGTTGTTCGACCCCTGAGCGTATCTTATCTGTGTTGCTGGCCATTCGACAATCACTGACGCATCATTCGGTGCTGTCCGTTGCAAGTGTCGGTTTCATTCGGTGGAAACTGGTGCCCCCGGACGGAATCGAACCGCCGACCTTCGGTTTACAAAACCGCTGCTCTACCAGCTGAGCTACAAGGGCACGGCGCTCCGGTTAGCATATTTGTTGCGCCAGTAAAGACAAAACTCCGTTTTTTCCCGGCATGTCGTATGGGCCGTCGGGGAGGGGCATCCTGAAAAACGCCGGATTGCTTCCTACATAGGTGGAAGGTGCAATCGCTTCGAGCAGGGGTGTCGCATGATCAGATTTGTCATCATTCTGCCTATCGTCTTCGTGGCCTGGATGCTGCTGGTGAAGATCATCAGCGATGTGAAGAAGGCCAATGTCGACTGGACCGGCGTCACCACCATCATCGGCTTCATCGCGCTGGCCTTCTGGCTTCGCCATGTCACGGGGCTGGGGTGATAGAGAGCGAATAGTGAGTAGCGAATAGCAACGTAGCGATTGGTACGTGGCGTTCCTGCCTTTTCCTACTCGCTATTCGCTATTCGCCTGCGTCAAGCGTGCACTAAAAATCCCCTCGATCTTCGAACCTTTTCCCGCGCTGCGCCGACTGATGGTCTGAGGCGAATGGGTCGCCTCGATCAAGGATCCAGGAGATCATCATGCTCAAGCGCACTCTTACCTCAGGCCTCGTCGCCATTTTCGTCGCCACCGGCGCGCTCGCCGGCACTGTCGGCACGTCGTCGGCCCACGGCATGCACGGCCATCATCACCATCACAACAAGCACTTCAAGAAGTTCTGGTGGAAGCACTACAACCACCACCACAACCATCATCACCACAGGCACGGTAGGGTGATCATTTTCCTTTGATGGAGGGACCCATTCTTCCAAGAGGGCGGCTTCGGCCGCCCTTTTTGCGTTCGGCGATCACCTTGTGAAGTGGGTGGCAAAGCTGCCGATCTCCCCCGCAAGGAGGGAGATCAGCTGCATCAACGTCCTCGCCAAGCTCTCGCAGGTCGCCGTCGCCAAGACCTCGGTCCATCCGATTTCCTCGGCTCCAGAAAAATCGAAAAAAGATTCGAACCTTTTTCCTGGCCGCAACGACAGATGATCAAGAGGCGGATGGATCGCCTCCGTCAACGAAGCAAGGAGATCATCATGTTCAAGAACACACTCGTTTCCGGCCTCATCGCCACCGCCGTCGCCGCCACCACGCTGGTCGGCACCGTCCAGCCTTCGGCCGCCCACAGCCATCACCACGACCTCGGCATCGGCATTGCCGCCGGCGTCGGTGGTTTCGTCCTCGGCAGCCTGCTCGCCCAGCAGCCCCGTACCGTCTATGTCGACGAAGACGGCGGTTCGTGGCACGTCCGCCGCTGCTACGATCGTTACGCGAGCTACGACGTGGACTCCGACACCTATGTCGGCCACGACGGCTATCGTCACTACTGCCGGCTCTGAGAGGAGGTGGCGTTTCAATCAGCTGAAAAAGAGGGGCGCCCCCGCCGCCCCTCTTTTCGCTGTCCGCATGATCTCAAGCCGAGCTGACGCCGCCAATCATCCTGGTCACCTCGGCGGCGGCATCGCGCACCAGCGGGCCGATCTCGGCCAGCCGCTCCGGCGTCACCCGCACGGTCGGCCCGGAGACCGAGACGCCGCCGATCGGCTCGCCGAATTCGTTGAAGATGGCTGATGCCACGCAGCGCATGCCGGGGTGCCGCTCCTCGTCGTCGACCGACCAGCCACGTCGCTTGATTCTCGCCAGGTCGTGGGCGAGCGCCGAAATGTCTGACAGCGTCCTGTCGGTGAAGCGTTGCAGGCCTGCCTTGCGCAGGATGGTTCCGACGCGCTCCGGCTCGAGATGCGCCAACACCGCCTTGCCGATGCCGGACGCATGGAAGGGGCTGCGCGTGCCCGGCCGGAAGAAGGCACGGATCGCCTGATGCGTCTCGACCTGGCTGACGAAGACGACGCAATCATCCTCGGCGACGCCGAGATTGGCGGTCTCGCCCGTTCTCTCCATCAGCTCCTGCATGACGACACGGGCGCGGTCGACCAGCTTGCGGCGGCGCAGGAACGCCGCGCCCATGCGGTAGGTCTCGACGCCGATCGACCACAGCTGGTCTGATGTGTCGAATTCGACCATGCCGTGGTTTTGCAGCGTCGTCAGCATGCGGTAGGCGGTGGAGGCGGCAAGGCCGCTCTGCGCCGATATCTCGCTCAGCGACAGGCCGCTGCCTTCCGCGACAATGGCCAGGATGCGCAGCGCCCGGTCGAGCGACTGCACCGAACTGGCCTCCGATGGCCCGTTGAAAGCGCGCGGCCGTCCGCGCTGGCGTTTTTCGGTGGTTTCCATGGCGTCATTCTCTGTCGATTTCGCCCGATGCACAATGAAAAAGTTTTTCACTCGGACAGTAGCATAAATTCCTGGAAATCGAAAAATGCAATAAAATCAGGAATATGATGCCGTTTTCTAGAAATGAAAAAATATTCTGAAAAAATTGAAAAATAGCCGGCGTGCTGACATCCTTAGCCAATCCAACAATGACAAACCCGTGGAGGGCTGGAAAATGGCCAGGATGCGCGCTGTCGATGCCGCGGTTCTCGTTCTCGAAAAGGAAGGCATTTCCTGCGCTTTCGGCGTGCCGGGCGCGGCGATCAATCCGTTCTATTCGGCGCTGAAGGCGAGGGGAACGATCCGCCACGTGCTTGCCCGCCACGTCGAGGCCGCCTCGCATATGGCGGAAGGCTATACCCGCGCCAAGTCAGGCAATATCGGCCTATGCATCGGCACCTCGGGTCCGGCCGGCACCGACATGATCACCGGGCTTTACTCGGCCGCAGCGGATTCGATTCCGATCCTGTGCATCACCGGCCAGGCGCCGCGCGCACGGCTGAACAAGGAGGATTTCCAGGCCGTCGACATATCAGCCATTGCCGCGCCGGTCGCCAAATGGGCGGTCACCGTCATGGAGCCTTATCTGGTGCCGATGGCGCTGCAGAAGGCATTTCACCTGATGCGCTCGTCGCGGCCGGGTCCGGTGCTGATCGACCTGCCGGTCGACGTCCAACTGGCCGAGATCGAGTTCGACATCGATGCCTATGAGCCGCTGACGCCATTCAAGCCGGCGATGACGCGCGCCCAGGCCGAAAAGGCGTTGACCATGCTCAACGCCGCGGAAAAGCCGCTGATCGTCGCCGGCGGCGGCATCATCAACGCCGATGCGTCGGATCTGCTCATCGAATTCGCGGAAATTTCTGGCGTGCCGGTCATCCCGACCTTGATGGGTTGGGGGGCGATCCCCGACGACCACCGGCTGATGGCCGGCATGTGCGGGCTGCAGACCTCGCACCGCTATGGCAATGCGACGATGCTGGAAGCCGACTTCGTCTTCGGCATCGGCAACCGCTGGGCCAACCGTCACACCGGCTCGGTCGATGTTTATACAAAGGGGAAAAAGTTCATCCATGTCGAC